>JANPJU010000001.1:0-9913 GCA_031425675.1 Paracoccaceae bacterium
TCCGGTTGCGAAAGCGATCCGCCATCAGGCCCGGCGCGGCCTGACCTACATGCTGCCGTCCGAGGCGGCGCTTGAGGCGGGCCGCCTTCTGACCGACCGTTTCGGCGGGTTCCGCTGGCAGATCGCCACCACCGCCACCGACGCCAACCGCTTTGCCCTGCGCGTGGCCCGCGCGATCACCGGGCGACCCAAGGTCCTGGTCTTTCACGGCTGCTACCACGGCACGGTGGACGATACCTTCGTCAGCCTTGAAGAGGGCCGCACCGTCACCTCGCCCGGCCTTCTGGGTCAGGTCAACGATCTGGCCAAGACCGCCGTGGCTTGCGAGTTCAACGATCTTGCTGGCGTTGAGGCCGCCTTGGCCAAAGGCGACGTCGCTGCGATCCTGACGGAACCGGTGATGACCAACTCTTGCATGGTGCTGCCGCAGGCGGGGTTCCATGACGGATTGCGCCAGCTGTCGCAGAAATATGGCGCACTTCTTATCATGGATGAAACGCACACCATCTCAACCGGCCTTGGCGGCTATACCCGTGTGCATGGGTTGCAGCCTGACATCTTCGTCGTCGGCAAATGCGTGGCCGGGGGCATGCCCACCGCCGTTTGGGGCCTGACCCCCGACACCGCCGCGCGCTACCATGAGGCCGATGCGAAACGCGCCCCCGGCCGCACGGGCATGGGCACCACCCTCAGCGCCAACCCGATGCAGTTCGCCTGTCTTGTAGCCACGATTGGCCAGGTGATGACCCCCGCCAACTATGCGCATATGGAAAAGCTTGCCAACCGGCTGGCGCAGGGCCTTGCCAGGGTCATCGACCGTCATCGCGCGCCCTGGCATGTCGTCCGTGTCGGTGCGCGGGTTGAATTCATCTGCGCCCATGGCCCCCTCCAAAATGGTACCCAGGCCGCCCAGGCCCACCAGCCGCAGGTCGAGGCGGCGATCCACACCAGCCTGATCAACCGGGGCACGCTGATCGCCCCCTTTCACAATATGATGCTGGTCAGCCCGGCGACCAAGAAGGCCCAGGTTGATCGCCTCACCACCAGCTTCGATGCCATCCTGACCCATTTATTCCAGGTAGCCTGACCATGACGCAAAGCCCCTCCGGTTCCACCCCAGCCGAGGCCGAGGCCTTCCTTTCCGCCCACCCGGAAATTGAGGCATTTGACATTATCCTGCACGATGCCAACGGCATCGGGCGTGGAAAGATCATTCGCCGGCATGAGCTTTTGTCATTTTACAACAATGGCCGCCATCTGCCGATCTCAATACTCGGTCTCGATATCTGTGGTGAGGATGTGCATGAAACAGGTCTGATCTGGGATCAAGGCGACGGCGATCTCCGCGCATGGCCGATTCCCGGCACGCTGAAAGCCCTGCACAACACCCAGCCGCCGCGGGGCGAGGTGTTCATGTCGTTGTACATGCTGGACGGTGCTCCCATGTCCAGCGACCCGCGCCATGCCCTGCAACGGCAGATCGACCTCCTTGCAAGGGATGGCCTCCACCCCTCCGGCGCGTTCGAGCTGGAGTTCTTCCTCCTCGACCCCGAACGCGGCGCAGACGGCAAGATGCAGCCCGCCCGTGACGTGCTTGATCGCCGCAAGTCGAACAAGACCGAGGTCTATTCGGTCGACCACCTGCACGGAATGCTGCCGCTGTTCAGTGACATCTATGCGGGCGCGGAAAAGGCCGGGATCACGGCCGAAACCCTGATCAGCGAATACGCCCCCGGCCAGTACGAATTGACGCTGCATTACCGCACCGATGTGATGCAGGCCGCCGATGACCTGCTGCGTCTCAAGCGCATCGTCCGCGCCCAGGCCCGCGCGCATGGGGTTGTCGCCTGCTTCATGGCCAAGCCGAACGAAGACTACGCCGGGTCGGGGATGCACTTCCATGTCTCGATGCTGGACGGCGCCGGCAAGAACGTCTTTGTCGAGGCCAAAGAGGGCGAATGGAACCCGCTGATCCTGCATGCGCTTGGCGGCCTGAAATCCACGATGGCCGAGTCGATGCTGGTCTTTGCGCCCCACGCCAACAGCTGGCGCCGCTTTGCCAGCCAGTCTTATGCGCCGGTCAGCCCGACCTGGGGCGTCAACAACAGGTCGGTTGCGCTGCGGATCCCGGCAGGTGACATCAAGGCGCGGCGGATCGAACATCGGCCCGCAGGCGTCGATGCCCACCCCTACCTTGTGGCCGCGACGGTCCTTGCCGGCATCCGCCATGGGCTGCAGCACAAGATTGACCCGGGACCCGAGACGACAGGCAACGGCTATGAAGATGAAAACGGCGCGGCGATCCCGACCGATTGGCGCAGCGCAATCGACGCAGCGAAGCAGTCAGAGTTCCTGAAAGACGCGCTTGGACCGGACCTGCACCGCACCTTCACGGCGATCAAGGCCGCGGAACATGCCCGTGTGATGCGGACGGTCAGCGAAGTTGACTTTGACCTTTATCTGCACACGGTCTGAAAGCCGCGACCGATCTCTTCAAAATATCCGGCTTACCGGGCCCAGCGGCAGGCTTGCACACAGACCGGCACCCCGCGTGCAATCGCCGCTGCGATAAGTGCTGGCACCCGCGCATCCAGCCCGACTGGCGGCAGGGTGCGCCCTGAAAAGCCCGCCTTTGCCAGCGCCTGGGGAATGTCGTCGCTGACATGACCGCCCTCGGCGGCGAAAAAGGGCAGGCAAACGCCGCCAAACCCTTCCAGCGTGGCCAGCTGCGGGTCCTGGTCGATGAAGCCTACCGCGACCCTGGCCCCTGACTCCGCCCCGATCCGCCCCGCCACGTGCCGCGCAATGTCGGACGGGACAGCGGATTTGAACGACCCATGCGCCGCAAGGATCACCTGATCTGCCCCCGCCTCCTGCACCAGTGACACGCACAGGTCATGCACAGCCACATCGCAGCCGAACGGCTCCAGCACCGTCCAGCCTGCAGCCCCTGCCTCGGCAAGTTTGGCGGGAACTTGCACGCGAGTGAACCAGCCACCGGTCATGAACATCGGGAACACCACACCCGTCGCCCGCCCCGCGACGGCACGCGCGACGGCGCCGGGTTCGGCCAAGGTGGCCGCACGCACGTCCCAGCCGGGCAGGACCGCCGCAACCGCAGCGGCCAGCCCTTCCAGCGCGTGGGCGGCAGGTTCCGGGTCGGAAGGCTGGCCATGGGCCACGATCAGGGCGTTTCTTGTCATATGCCCAAACTGACGCAGGCAAGGCCGGGGTCAAGCCACGATTGACAGACAACAGTCACGCGCGCAGCATTTGCCCCATGATCCACGCCAAGCGCGACAGCCTTATCGCCCTGTTGCTTGCCCTTGCAGGCCTTGCGGCCTTTGTTTGGGGTCTGCAACGCCTGACGAGCCATGGCCAGACTGACACCCCCGGCGGCATTGCGGTTGCCGTTGGCGGCCTTGTCTGCTTTCTTTGCCTTCTCATGCTGCTGAACTTCCGCTGGGCGCTGACCCTGACCCGGCGGATGGAGCGGGGTCAGGGCGTCATCGCGCGCTGGACAGTCCCCGCCGACACCGTCACCGCCTATGTCGCGCATGAGGCCAAGCGCCGCTGGATCGACCGCAGCCGCTGGCGGCCAAAGCCCGGCAAGGCGGCCGAGGTCCTTTTTTCGGACGACGCGGTCCTCGCGGGCGGGCGGTATCACGGGTTGCGGTCCAAAGGGCTACAGGTTTTCACCGATGTCCGTCTTGTCGCCGGAACACCCCCCGCAATTCCTGATGTCATCGAATTCCTGATCCAGGAGATCACGTCCTCCACCGCCCACAATCATGCCGCTGGAAAGTTCGAGTTGCGTATTCCCGTCGCCCCGGGGGCTGAGGGCCGGGCAGACAAAGTGCTTGCCCACTTTCGCCAGGTCCGCACAGATGCCCCCGGCGATACGCGATTTTGGCGGGTCCGGCGGAAGATCGGGCTTTTAATCCTGCTCGTCAGCGGCCTTGCCGGGGCGGCTGGCTACGGTCTGGCCGAGCAGACCGGCTGGCGCGGCGACGACCCCAAGGGAACGATCGCGATGGTCCTGATGATCGCTGGCCTGATGGTCGGCCTCACGGGCTTTCTCCTCACCGTCATCGCGTCCGGCGCGATCCGGCGGGCCGCGCGTTAGGGCATCCGGCTGGCGATATACTGCGCGAAATCATAGTTCGGCCGTTCAAGATGGCTAAGCGGCCCGGGTGACGACATCCCCGCGCACAGGCCCTGATAGACCCGCTCGACGCAGCCTTTATCCTCCACGTTCACGTCATCCAGCAGCGCCTTCAGCGTGCCGAAATGCGCGTCCGCCGCAGGGTCCTGCGCCCAGTCCGCCGCCATGCCGCCGCCGAACAGCACCTGCACCCGCCCAGGCCCCTGCGGCGTCAGGCTGAGATACCAGAAATATCCCGGCGTCAGGGTAATCAGCAGTGACGGGTAGATTGACAGCAACCAGGTTATCCGCCGCTGATCCCCGGTCAGCCGCGTGTTCGACGGGTGCGCCAAGGACAGCGGGATCGTGTCGTTCTTCATGATCCAATGGTAGTTGAACGCTTCCAACCCCTCCGGGCAGGTCATCTGCATCAGATCGACCGACCCGCCAATGGTGCCCTGATGGCAGACCGGCAGGTGGTAGCTTTCCATGAAATTCTCGGCCAGGACTTTCCAGTTGGTGTCCCAGGTGAATTCCTCGCGGAACGCCTCGACGTACGACCCCATGTCCAGATAGCCGACCAGTGCCTCCACCTCGGCCAGCGCCTGCTTCGGGTGCGGGGCATCGGGGTTCAGTGTAACCAGGATCCAGCCCTGCCAATCGGCCACACGGATCGCGGGAAGGGCGATGTCTTCCTTGCAGAAGCCTTCGTTCAGCGCCATCGCCGGGGCACCACGCAAGCTGCCGTCAAGGTTATACGTCCAGGCATGGTACGGGCAAACGATGGACCGCACATTGCCCCGGCCTTCCAGCAGCGTGCTCATCCGGTGGCGGCAGACATTCGACATGCCACGCAGGGTGCCTTCACGGTCCCGCAGGATGATGATCGGCTCACCGGCGATCTGCATTGTCAGATAGTCGCCGGGATCGGGCAAAGCATCGGCCCGACCGGCGCAAAGCCAGTCCTTCGCGAAGATATGCCGCTCCTCCGCCGCCGCGAACTCGGGCGACGTGTAGACCGATTTCGGCATCGCCCGCGCGCGCGCGAACGGCTGGGCGACATTTGCGCGCAATTCGGCCAGTGCAGACAGGGCTGGCTGGGTCAGGGCGGGATCATGGCGGGTCATCGGCGCATCCTTCGGCAGGTGCCGTACCTTGAGCCAACTTTGTTCGCACGCAAAGCAAAAGCTTTACGGAAAATGCGCATTGACCGCCGCCGCGAGGGCGCTGGCCAATGCCGGGTTCGCCTCGGGCCCATAATGGATGCCGTCAATCGGCGACACGTTGACCACCTGCCCCGCATCAAAGAACGGCACGCCCAGCCGCGCCGCCGCTGCCGCCACCTCTGCCGCCAAGTCACGTGATTTGGCCGCCCCTCCTGCAAACATCGACGCAAGACAACCGACTTCCAGAATGGGCGGGGGGCAGACCAGCAACACCCCTGGTGGCGTGCCGTCCGGCGCGGTGGCAGAGGCAAGGATCACCCGCACCAACCGCTCCAGCGACAGGGCGATGTCACCCGCGTTCACCGAAAACCGCGCTTTCAGGTCATTCGTCCCCAGCATCACCAGCACCACCGCCAGCGGCCGGTGGCTTTCCAAAAGCGCCGGAAGAATCGTCAGCCCGTTGCGATGCGCGCCTTCAATGGGGTCGTCATGCACGGTGGTGCGGCCGGGTAACCCTTCGGCCAGCACCTCCCACTCTGGCAAAAGCTGTGCCAGACGCCCCGCCCAGCGTTCCTCCCGACCGTAGCGGGCCGATTGGCCCAGCGCCGTCACCGGCAGGGTGCCATGCGTGTTGCTGTCACCATATAGCAGAAGCGTTTTCATCGCAGTTCCCCTTGTCCTGAATGCAGGATGCACCGCTTTCCCACACCGGGTGAAGCCTCCATCACAGCGGATTGCAGAAGAAAACCTGATTGACGTACCTCATCGCGGACGGGATACTGCACCAAATGGCATGGAGGCGGTCACGTGCGGCCAACCGTCAATGATATCGCGCGTGAGGCCGGTGTCAGCTTGGCAACCGTTGACCGCGTGCTGAACGCGCGTCCGGGTGTGCGGGACAAGACGATCCGGGCGGTAAATGACGCCATTGCAAAGCTGGGCTATGTCCGGGATCTGTCCGCCGCCAACCTGGCCCGTGGCCGCAGATACCGGATGGCTGTGGTGCTGCCGGATACGGAAAGTCAGTTTGTTCAGTCCCTTGCAGATGCGCTTACCGATGCCGGGTCGATCGCTGCTTCCGCGCGGATGGACCTGCGCCTGCACCGCTTTCCGGCTGAGGATGCCCATGCGCTGGCGGCATTGCTGACCACCTTGCCTGCGCGCGGCTATTCCGGTGTGGCGCTGATGGCCCCCGAAACCCCGGTCCTGCGCGACGCGATTCGCACCCTGCGCGCCAATGGTCTGCCGGTGGTGGCGCTGGTGTCAGATCTGCCCAACACCCGGCGCGACCATTTCATCGGCACCGACAACCGCGCAGCGGGCCGGACTGCGGGGGTTCTGATGGGCCGCTTCCTTGGCCCCGCCCCGGCGCAGGTGCTGGTCCTTGGCCAGTCCTTGCTGGCGCGCGACATGATCGAACGCCGTCGCGGCTTTGATGAGGTGATCCTGCGCGACTTTCCGACGCTTGAGGTTCTCCCCTCACTGGAAACCCACGGCTCGGGCCAGACCTTGCGGCAGGTGGTGGCGGAACGGCTGGCGAACGCGCCGGGGGTGCGCGGCATATATGCCATGGGCGACGGGCATCTGGCATTGACCCAGGTGATTGAAGAAATGGGGCTTTCCGGCAAACTCGTGGTCATCTGCCATGAGCTGACCCCCCATGTCCGCCACGCGCTTGAGGGCGGTGAGGTCACCGCCGTCATCACCCAGAACCTGGGCCACCTTGCCCGCAGCACCCTGCGCGTGTTGCGCGCCAAGGCCGACAATCTGCCGCTGGACGCCGGCCAGGAACAGATCCGGATCGAGATTGTGTTGCGGGAAAACCTGCCCGCCCTTCATGATTCGGCTCCGCTCACCGCCGCTGAATTGACAGACACTGCCGCCTGATCCACCCCCAAATCGGTTTGAACATGGCCGCTGAACAGAAATGAGGTGCGTACCTCAAAAACGCTTTACAGCCGCCTGCCATGCTGTCTATCCTGACGTCAATCCAGAAGGCCCGGCCATCTGAACGGGCACATATCAACCACAGTGGGAGGACTACCATGAATCGGAAGATACTTGCCGCGTCAGCGGCGGTGGCGCTTGCCTGGGCTGCCCAGGCCAATGCGCAAGACAATGAACTGACCCTGTGCTGGGCGGCCTGGGACCCGGCGAACGCGCTGGTCGAACTGTCCAAGGACTTCGAGGCGCAGTCCGGCACCAAGATGAACTTTGAATTCGTGCCGTGGCCCAACTTCGCCGACCGCATCCTGAACGAACTGAACTCGGGCGGGCAGTTGTGCGACCTTCTGATCGGTGACAGCCAGTGGCTGGGCGGTGCGGCTGAAAACGGCTGGTATGTGAAGCTGAACGATTTCTTCGCCGCCGAAGGCATCAGCATGGATGACTTCGCCCCCGCTACCGTCCGCGCCTATTCCACCTGGCCCAAGGGTGAGCCGAACTATTACGCCCTGCCCGCCATGGGCGACGCGAACGGCTGGTTCTACCGCAAGGACTGGTTCGCCCGCCCCGAGATTCAGGCCGCCTTCAAGGAAAAATATGGCCGCGATCTGGCCGAACCCCAGACCCAGAAAGAGCTTCTGGAAATCGCCCAGTTCTTCCAGGGGATGGAGATTGACGGCAAGACCGTCTACGGCGCGTCGATCTTCACCGAACGCGGCTCTGAAGGCATCACCATGGGGGCCACGGGCGCGCTTTACGCCTGGGGTTTCAAGTATGAAAACACCCCCGGCATGTATGACATGGAAGGGGCCGTAAACTCACCCGAGGCGGTTGAGGCTTTGGAGTTCTACAAGGAGCTTTACAAGACCGGCACGCCCCCCGGCTATGACAACGCCTACATGGAACAGTCGCTGGACGCGTTCAAATCCGGTCAGGTGGCGATGGCGATGAACTGGTTCGCCTTCTTCCCGGGCCTTGCCGCTGATCCGACCGTGGGCGGCGACAAGATCGACTTCTTCGTGAACCCGATGCAGAATGTGGCCGCTTCCACGCTTGGCGGTCAGGGCATCAGCGTTGTGGCGAACACCGACAACATGGATGGCGCGCTGGCCTACATCAAATGGTTCGCTGACGCCGAAGTACAGAAGAAATGGTGGGCCGCTGGCGGATACTCCTGCCACAAGGCCGTGCTGGAAGACCCGAACTTCGCCGCCAGCGCCCCCTTCGCCGGTGACTTCCTTCAGGCAATGGGCGGGGTCCAGGACTTCTGGCAGGAACCGGCCTATGCCCAGCTGCTGCTGGCGATGCAGGAACGCGTCCATAACTTTGTCGTGGCCGATCAAGGCACCGCACAAGAGGCGCTGGATGGCCTGATTGCCGACTGGACCGAGGTTTTCCAGGACGAAGGCAAGCTCTGACCCCCTCACCCCCGGCCCTTCTCCCCAAGTGGGAGAGGGGTTCGGGACCCCTCCAACACGCGCAACGCACCCTCTCCCCTTGGGGGGAGAGGGCAGGGTGAGGGGATTGCCCCACCCAACAGCGGGAACATGTCATGCCAAACCCCATCGACGCCGCCGCCCGCGCCACGCCCGCGCCCGTCGCCCGCCGCCTGCGCGGATTGTCAGACCGCGCCATCGCCTGGATCTTCGTGGCCCCCACGATCTTCCTCTTGCTCGCGATCAACATCTTCCCGTTGATCTGGACCATCCGCCTGTCCTTCACCAACTACGCCGCCAACCGCCCCAACCGTGAGGTAGAGTGGGTCGGCCTGCGCAACTACCAGCGTATCCTGACGGATGAGGGCACCTGGGCCACGATGCAGACCACCGCGCACTTCCTGGTCTGGACCATCGTGCTGCAAGTGTTTATCGGCTTCACCCTCGCCTGGCTCATCAACCGCAAGTTCAAGGGCAACGATCTGGTGACCACGCTGATCGTGCTGCCGATGATGCTTTCCCCCGCCGTGGTGGGCAACTTCTGGACCTTCCTCTACCAGCCACAGATCGGGCTGTTCAATTACATGGTCGAACTGGTGACCGGCATCCCCGCCTCCAGCTTCTCCATGCTGGGTGCAGGCGGCTTTGCGCCCTGGTCGATCATCATCGTCGACACCTGGATGTGGACGCCCTTCGTCATGCTGATCTGCCTTGCCGGTCTGCGCTCGATCCCCGACTACATTTACGAGGCGGCCGAGGTCGACCGCGCCTCGAAGTGGCGGCAGTTCTGGACGATCACCGTGCCGATGGTGCTGCCGTTCCTGATGCTGGCGGTCCTGTTCCGCGGGATCGAGAATTTCAAGATGTTCGACATGGTCACCCTTCTGACCGGCGGCGGCCCGGGGAATGAGACCCTGCTCACCTCGATCGACCTCAAGCGCGAAGCGTTTGAGAAATGGCGCACCGGCTATTCCTCGGCCTACGCGATCATCCTCTTCGTGACGGTCTTCGGCCTCGCCAGCATCTACGTCAAGGCCCTGAACAAGGTGAAAGAGCGGTGATGTCCCTTCGTCTGACGCCCCCGAAACCCCGTCCCGGGCTGGACCCGGGACCTCTGACCACCCTCCGCACCCGGCCCGACCAGAGGCCCCGGGTCAAGCCCGGGGCGGGCATCCCCGGAGCCCAGCCATGAGCGCCTATTCCGTCACCGAACCCTCGCGCGC
>JANPJU010000002.1:0-26137 GCA_031425675.1 Paracoccaceae bacterium
GGGCCGGTGCGGGTGGAGGGCAGCCACGCGGGGCGCGGTTATCTGGAGATGACAGGCTACTGAGCCTGGCGGGTTACAGATTGAGCGCGTTCCGCGCACGCCTTTGTCTTGCCTCTGGCGCGCAAGCGCGCCAACCGGCTGCGGCGATGGGGGCATTCTGCCCCCAAGCCCCCTGAGGATATTTGGGCAGAAAGGAAGCCTGGGCAAGGCAGATTGGATGTTTCGTCAGGCTTTGGCGGCGGTCACCTCAACCTCGACCAGGAACTCGGGGCGGGTGAAGCCGGAGACGATGACGAGGGTGGAGGCAGGCAGGCGCGTGGCCCCGGCAAGCCAGGCGTCCCGCGCGGCCATGTAGCCAGCCATGTGGGCGCGGTCGGTGACGAAGGCGTTGATGCGGATCACATCCGCGGGGATCATCCCCGCCTCGGCCAGTATGGCGGCGCAGTTCTGGAAGCACAGGTCGGCTTGCGCGCGCGCGCCTTCGGGGACCGTGCCATCCAGCGCCAAGGCAAGCTGGCCGGAGGTGACCACCAGACGCGCGCCGGGTGGCACTTCGACCCCGTGGGCATAGGCAGCGAAGGGGGGGGCGATGGTCGGGGTGGTCAGCATGCGCATGGGGGTTTCTCCTGTTGCTGGCAGGGTGGCTGGGCCGGGGCGGGGCTGCCCAGAGCACTGCTGGTGGCGGGCGATGATTTCCTTGCCTTGCCAAGGTTTCTGCGTAAGTTTTGGGCAGTGAACGACAGGTTCTGCCCGAAGGGAAGGCTTTTTCACCGGAAATCCGGCGGTGGGACTTTGTCCCCCCTCGCTTTGGCCAAACCGAGACTTAGGCTGCGTTGAATATAACAACCCGACAGGAGAGCCCACCGATGTTGATGAAGTCCCGTCTGGCCCAGAGCACGGCCCTTTTCGCCGTGCTTGGCCTTGCCACCCCGGCGTTGGCGCAGAACGTCCCCGTTGTCTTTGGCAGCAACTGGCTGGCCCAGGCCGAACATGGCGGGTTTTACCAGTCGGTCGCCGATGGCACCTATGCTGCCTGCGGTCTGGATGTGACGATCCAGCCGGGTGGTCCGCAAGTGAACAACCGCGCGCTGATGATTGCGGGCAAGGTCGACTACCACATGGGCGGCAACTTGCTGGAGGCGTTTTCTGCCGCTGCCGAAGGTGTGCCGATCGTCGCCGTGGCCGCCAGTTTCCAGAAGGAGCCGCAGGTCATCCTGACCCATCCGGGCAAGGTGAAAAGTTTCGAGGAACTCAAGACGCTGGACAAGATCCTGATCGGCGATCAGGGCTATGCCAGCTTTTACCAGTGGATGAAGGCCGCCTACGGGTTCACCGATGAACAGCGGGAGGTCTACACCTACAACCCCGCCCCGTTCATCGCGAATGAGGCCTGGGGGATGCAGGGGTATCTGTCGTCAGAGCCCTATTTCGTTGCCAAGGAAACCGGCTGGGAGCCTGATGTCTGGCTGATCGCCGATGCGGGCTATTCGACCTACTCCACCCTGATCGAGACGATGGCCGATACGGTGGCGACGAAGCCTGAACAGGTGACCTGCTTTGTCGAAGGGTCGATCAAGGGGTGGTACAACTACATCTATAACGACAACAGCGCCGCCAACGCCATGATCAAGGCCGACAACCCGGAAATGACCGATGAGGCGATTGCCTACGCCATCGAGAAGATGAAATCGGCTGGAATCGTGGATTCGGGCGATACCGAAACCATGGGCATCGGCGCGATGAATGAGGCCAAGGTGAAGGACTTCTTTGACAAGATGGTCACGGCGGGCGTCGTTGCAGGCGATCTGGACTGGTCGGCGACGATCAACACGACCTTTGTGAACAAGGGCGTGGGCATGGACCTGAAGCCGAAGATGTAAGGACAAGTGCGGGGTGGGCTGCGCGGCCCACCCCGCCTGCACCCATGTCAGATTTGATTCACAGACAGATTTTGCCGCTGGGCGCACGCCCGAAACTGATGCAATTGCAGCAGGTTGGAAAGGTTTTCAACGGCGGCGTCACGGCGCTGCGGGATATGTCCCTGTCGGTTCACGCGGGCGATTTCATCTCGCTTCTCGGGCCGTCGGGCTGCGGCAAGTCTACCGCGCTGCGGCTGATTGCCGGGCTGTCGACGCCGACGGCGGGGCGGATCGCGTGGGAAGGCGGCAAGGCGGCAGGCGATCTGGCGGTGGTGTTTCAGGAACCTACGCTGATGCCCTGGGCCACGGTGGCCGAGAATGTGTTCCTGCCGTTCCGCCTGCGCGGTGAGCGGTTTGCCGCGGTCAAGGACAAGATAGATGAGGCGCTGTCGCTGGTCGGCCTGTCGAAGTTCGCCGACACCTACCCAAGGCAGCTGTCAGGCGGCATGAAGATGCGGGTCTCCATCGCGCGGGCTTTGGTTACCAATCCCCGGTTGATCCTGATGGATGAACCCTTTGCCGCACTTGATGAAATCACGCGCCACAAGCTGAACACCGACCTGCTTTCCTTGCGCGAACGCATTGGCTGCACGGTGATCTTTGTGACGCACTCAGTCTTTGAAAGCGTCTTTCTGTCCGACCGGATCATCGTGATGGCGGCGCGGCCCGGCCGGGTGATCGAAGAGGTGACGGTGACCGCGCCCTACCCGAGGGATGAGGTGTTCCGCACCTCCTCCGACTATGCGGCGCATTGTCAGGTGGCAAGCGGCGCCTTGCACCGCGCGATGGGAGAGGCGGCATGACCGTGATTGACCAGACCCCGACCCTTGACCCCGAAGAGGCCAAGCGCCTGCGCGATGCCCGCATTGACCGGGTGGCGAAGTGGGTGCTGCCAACGCTGGTGTTCATCCTGATGATCGTCGGCTGGGACCTGCTGGTCGTATGGAACGAGATTCCACATTACATTCTGCCCAGCCCCGCCAAGGTGATCGAGACGCTGGTCAAGGACTGGCCCATGCTGTTCGAGGCGCTGCTGGTCACCTTGCAGATCACGATGATGGCGCTGGCAGTGGCGGTCATCGGCGGGGTGGGGCTGGCGGTCCTGTTCAACCAAAGCCGCTTTGCCGAGATGTCGTTCTACCCTTACGCGGTGATCCTGCAGGTGACGCCGGTGGTGTCCATCGCGCCCTTGATCTTCATCTATGTCGACAATCGGACGGTGGGATTGCTGCTGTGCGCCTGGATCGTGGCGTTCTTTCCGATCCTTGCGAATACCACGCTGGGGCTGAACTCTACCGACCACAATTTGCGGGATCTGTTCCGCATCTATGGGGCCAGCCGTTGGCAACGCTTGCGCTATCTGCAACTGCCATCCGCCCTGCCCTATTTCCTGGGCGGCTTGCGGATTGCGGGGGGCCTTTCGCTGATCGGGGCGATTGTGGCCGAGTATGTGGCGGGCACGGGCGGGATCGGGTCGGGCCTTGCGTTCCGCATTCTTGAGGCAAGTTACCGGCTGAACGCGCCCCGGATGTTTGCGGCGCTGCTGCTGATCGCGGTCACCGGGGTGATCATCTTTGCGGGCCTGTCGTTCCTGTCGCATATGCTGCTGCGCAAATGGCACGAAAGTGCGTTGAAGCGCGAAACCTGATGACGCGGGTGCTGGTGGTCTTTGCCCATCCTTGCGAGGAAAGCCTTTCCGCCGCGTTGAAGGCGGTGGTGTTGGACCGCCTGACCGCAAAAGGCTGGGAGGTGGACCTGTGCGACCTTTACGCCGAGGGGTTCGACCCGGTGCTGACTGCCGCCGAACGCCGGGGCTATCAGGACCTCGCCACCAACACCGCCCCGGTGCAGGGATATGTTGACCGGCTGCGCGCGGCGCAGGCGCTGGTCTTTGTCTACCCGGTCTGGAACTTCGGCTTTCCCGCCATCCTGAAGGGGTATTTCGACCGGGTGTTTCTGCCCGGTGTGTCGTTCACGCTTGACAATGGCCTTGTTGCCCCGGCGCTGACCCATATCGCCAAGCTGGCGGTCGTCACCAGCTACGGGGCCACGCCGTTCCGGGCCTGGGCGGCAGGCAACCCGCCGAAGAAGATGTTCACTCGCGTCATCCGGTTCATCTGCCGGCCCGACAAGCTGCGCTATCTGGCGCTTTACGACATGAATCGGGTGACTGACGCGGGGCGGAAGGCGTTCCTTGCCCGCGTCACCCAAGAGATGGACCGCCTATGACCCGCGCGCTTGTGATCTATTGCCACCCCAAGGAAGCCAGCTTTACCAGCGCCGTCCGCGATGCGGTGCTGGCCCGCCTTGCCGCCAAGGGGGCCGAGGTGCGGGTGACCGACCTTTACGCCCGCGCGTTTGATCCGACCCTGTCCCTGGCGGAATGGGAGGGTTACCTTGACACCCCCCGCAACCGCGCGGTGGTGGCGGGCGATGTGGCTGACTTGCAATGGGCCGATACGCTGATCTTCGTCTATCCGACCTGGTGGTATGCCTTGCCCGCCGTGCTCAAGGGCTGGCTGGACCGGGTGATGCTGCCCGAAGTGGCCTTCCTGATGCCTGCGGGCGAAAATCAGACGATCCGCCCGGGCCTGACCCATATCAAGCGGCTGGCTGTGTTCACCACCTGCGGGGCAAGCTGGTGGCTGACGGCGTTCGTGGGCAGCCCCGGCAAGCGGATGCTGACCCGCGGCATCGGCCTTTTATGCGCGCCGCGCCGCCGTACGGTCTTTGCGGCGCATTACCTGATGGACAGTTCCACCCCCGAAAGCCGCGCGCGGCATCTGGAGCGCGTCGCAGCGCAGACCGACCGGCTGATCCGCCAGCCCCTCTTGCAGGCGCGCGCCTGATCCGCTATCCGAACCGCACTCATCGCGGCGGGTTGGCGGAGAGGTTACGCAGCGGATTGCAAATCCCAGCAAGAGCCGCACGAAAACAATCACTTAAGCGAATTTGGTTATCAAGACAAACCCGGAACCAAGGGTGAAAGTGATACCAGCGCAACCGGAGCGAAGATCGGCTACTTCGACCGCGAAAAGCCGTCCCGTGCCCTTGGTTCTGCAGCGTCCAGGGCAAGCCAGAACCGCTTTCGCCTGAGCAGGGCGCGCGACCTGGCGCTGGCGATCCGCAAGGCCCATCCTGATGATGCGCGGGCAGTAATGACGGCCGCACTGATCGACCTTATGGCCGGTATGCCGCCCAACGCCATCTTCGGGTCGATCCGAGAGGAAGCGCGCTGGTGGTCGCATAACGCTGCACCAATGGAGCTTTTCGAGGTCACCCTTGCCGCGTTGGATCAGCTGAGGTCCAAGCCGCTGCACAAGGACATGCGCAAGCGCCTGCTTTGGGAAATGTGGCAATCGCTGGACGTGGACAGCCGCGCGGCCTTCCTAGCCAAGATCGGGGGGGCGGAATGACCGCCGAAGATGTGGGCCGGATCATTGCCAAGCCCGAAGACGTGCATCTGACGCCGGGAATGGATTCGAGGCCCGAAGCTCGCCCGCGCCCAACCGTTGCGGCTATCATCCCGGCACCGGTCCGCGAAAGCCGGTTCTATTGCGCTGTCACCCTTAAGGATAAGCCAGTGCCACCGCGCGATTGGCTGGTGCACGAGCTTGTGCCGCAGAAGACCGTCACGCTCTTTGGCGGCGATGGTGGCACTGGCAAAAGCCTGCTGGCCCTGCAGCTGGCCATAGCTGTCGCTACCGGCACAGCCTGGCTGGATCGTCCAGTCTCGCAAGGACGAGTCATATACGTTTCTGCCGAAGATGATGACGATGAACTTCACCGGCGCACGGATGATATTCTTCGGTCGGGTGGCTTGGGATACGATGATCTGGATGGGCTGACTCTTCGCTCTTTGGCCGGTGAGGATGCGCTTCTGGCTGTCGAGACACAGGTTGCGCTGATTCAATCCACGCTGTTTGATGAGCTTGACGCGCGCGCTGCGCAGGACAGTCCAACTCTAATCATCATCGACACTCTAGCTGATGTCTTTCCCAGTAATGAGAACGACCGGGCCAAGGTGCGGCAGTTTGTGGGCATCCTACGGGGGCTGGCGCTGCGGCGCGAGTGTGCCGTCATGCTCTTGGCTCACCCATCCTTGACGGGGATCAACAGTGGCTCTGGCACTTCGGGTTCAACCGCTTGGAGCAACTCTGTTCGATCCCGGCTGTACCTGTCCCGCATTGCCCCGGACGGCCACGAGATCGACCCTGACAAGCGGGTGCTTTCGACCAAGAAGGCGAACTATGGCCGGATCGGCGGCGAAATTGCCGTGACCTGGCGCGGCGGTGTCTTCCTGCCTGATGGCACGCCCGATGACCTCGACCGAATGGCAGCTGGTGCGAAGGCGCAGAGGGTGTTCCTGAAGCTCTTGGCCGACTTCACAGCACAGGGTCGCTACGTCAGCGCCAGCCCGTCCAGCACGTTCGCGCCCAATGTATTTGCCACTCATCCTAAGGCCGAAGGAATGACGGCGAGGGCACTGAAGGCTGCGATGAATACGCTCTTTGACAAGGGCGAGATCGTCAATGCAGAGCATGGGAAGGGAGCGAAGGCACGTACTCACATTGCCTTGTCGGTGGGAGTAGCCAATGTCTGATCCGATGGTGCAACGCCGGGGCAACGCCCGGGCAACGGGGGGTGCGACTGGGTGGGCAACGCCCGGGCAACGGCGGGGCAACGAGGGTGCGACACTCTCCCCATACCCCTATGGCGTTGCACCCGCCTTTGAGGGCGGGGCAAGCGCTTACGAAAAGCGCGCTGAGCATCTGTCTGCACCGTGTCTGTCCGGGTCCTTTCTGATCGGTCTGGGTATACGGGGCGGCGAGGCGCATGAGTTGAGCCGGGCTAAACGACGCGCAAAGCCTAAACCATCGTGCAAGGTCAGCCATGCCCCCTTCGGGTCCTTCCGGGCCTGCAGAGTATACGGTGCGGCGAGGCGTTTGAGTTTTTCCGTTGCAGGTTTCGAAAACCGCGCAACGATTGCAACCCCGCAACGGGTCAGGGGAAACGAAATGAATGAGCGTGTTTCCCGTGCCGAGGCGGCGCGGCAAGTCGGGGTCAGCCCGGCGACGATCACCAGGCTGGTGCAATCGCACCCGGAGCTGCTGGACGATGAAGGCCGCGTCAGCATCGCCGAAGTCAACGAGGTGCGGAAGGTCGGACGCCTGGCGGTCGAAAGGCCGCGCGTTCGGTCTGACAACGCAAAGGCTGAAATGGCCGAAATGGACTTGGCGAAACGGCAGGCCAAGACACTTCGGCGGGCCGATGTTGAAGCCGCTTTGGCCATGTCGGGGGATATTCTTCGCAAGACAGCCTTTGCGCTGACGCGCGATCGGGTGGAAGCGCTGACCAGGATATCCGACCCAAGAGAGATGGAGCGCGCGCTAGAGGACCTGATGCGCGACTTCCTGCAACAGGGTGTTCAGGCCCTGACCCAAGCAGCGGATGGAACAAAGGGAATTCACACGAAGGGAGACTCGATTGCGCGTGATTACCAAGATTGAGGGCAATCTTCGCCTCGACATGGAAACGGAAATCCGGGTCGCAAAGATGGCTGCACTTGGGGCAGCGGCAGGGGTTGGCGCAACGATCAAAGCTGATTGGCGTGGTCAGATCGTAGCAGCTGGCCTGGGAAGACGCCTGGCGAACACAGTCCAGTCAGAAGCCTACCCCAAAGGTGGAGCCGGAAGCATGAACGCTGCAGCGCTGGTATGGTCAAAGGCAAAGAAGATAGTCGGGTCTTTTGAGACTGGGGTGTCAATTCGAGCCAAAGGCGGGACTTGGCTGGCCATCCCACTTCCAACCGCCGGCCGAGGTACGGGCAATGGACGCCTTACGCCTGCCAACTGGGAGCGGCGCAGGGGCCTCAAACTGCGGTTCGTGTATCTGCCTCGCGGGAAGGCCATGCTGGTGGCTGATGGGCGGATCAATAAGCGCGGCCTCGGTGTGGAGTCGCGATCAAAGAGTGGAAGAGGTCGAAAAGAAATACCGATCTTCATTCTCGTGCCTCGGGTCCGGATCCAGAAGAGGTTGTCTCTACAGTCCAGTGCGGATCGCATCGCCAGGTCCATGGGCGCACGCCTGGTGGCTGGCTGGAAGGATTGAACTCACAAAACTCAAGTACACTCAGGAAGAGATAGCAGATTGTCGTTCCACTTTCCGTCTGCGTAGGTTCTGAGGTACTTGCCGTTTGTGCCGTTTACAACGCCTATGTCGCCCCGATTACCGTTCACAAGGGTGTAGAACGTGTGATCCCTTGCCTCGATCCAAGCGATGACTTGTTGCCTAGTGTAAGTTTGTGTCCCGGTGCCGAGGTGGGTAATTCCCTCGTGAGTACTGTTTCGGTCTCTCTTGTTTATGCATTTGATCTGAACATCAGCCATCACGACCTCCTCCATAAAAGAAACAGAGTGTACGGCGTCCAAAGCCTAAGTCGAATCTTTAATTGCTAGTAAAAACACGCACTTCAGAGATAAATTTCATCGAATCAATGGCCTGCGCAATGCCAGACCCCATTACAATGGTAGGCCCTAGAAATCGAGAAAGCGGGGATTCATGACCATCCTCTCGGCAACTCGACCAAAGGTCTCGATCAAGAAGGCTGGCCGTGGTGCCAAGGTGTCTTTCTCCAAAGTGTAGCGAAGAGCGAAGTTGCTATTCTTGCCGTTAAGGTGGCCAAGATCGTCTACTGCTTTGTCGATCACTCGGTCCGCTTCGTCGCTGAAATCATCGTGCGGCCATTTCCCGCTGTCTCGCGCCGCAGTCCAAGCAAGATGGGCTTCGTGATACACCGTTGCTCGAAGAGCAGCATTCTCGCTAAGGCCCCAAAGCGTCGATACATCATGGCCATATTTTCGTCTGACGGATTCCTGGCTATTCCCCAAGCTGATGAGCGGAAACTTGCACAATAATTCAATACCATGGGCGATAAGGTGCAGCGTGGGTGACTGAAGCTCGACGCCCCAGTCCTTTGAGGTGCGAAGAATATGGGCTGCCCTGAAGTATCGGCGTGATCCGGCGAGAAATTGCCCGGCTTCACTTTTCCAATAATCGTCGCCCACCGCTATCTTCCTGACAGCCGGTTTGGCGGCGAAGTCAATCTTGCCGGAGCTTCCTTCAGTCGCGTCGGCTTACGGACTGCCATGGGCTTGGGCATGGCCAGAGCGGCCCGGCCGAGATCGGTGATGCTGATCTTGTCGCCGTCGGGGTTGTGACCTTGGAACTGAGCAATCCAGCCCTTTTCGGACAAACTCGCAAATGTCTTTTCGCCCACGTAGAGCTGCGCTTTCCATTCCCATTCCTGAAATTGCAGTGCTTCGAGGGCCTTGCGTTCGCGGGCGTTGGGCGGTGGCATCTAGAAGCCTTTCGGAGTCTGCGCCGGTCAAGCGCCAGGATGTATCTTTCATCTGGACTGAAAAACCAGCATCCGTCCAGACCTAGCGCGACCCTCGAAAATCGTTCTGTTCGCGCAGGATGAGTGCGCGGGCTTCCTCGATTTCCGTCACCACTGTGTCAGCCCTTGCCCTGACCGCGTGCAGCTTTGCCAGATTGCTTTCAGAACGACTGCGCCCTTGTCTGCCTTCAATATTTTCGATGGCATCAAACTGAGCCTTGAGGTTGTCAATACGAAGCTGCAGCGCCTGGCTTTCGCGGTCGCGCAAAATCATCAAACCTGATCGCAGTTGTCCACGTGCGGCAAGCAAAGCCTGCCAGTCTCGCAGCACCTCCGAAGTTACCCCGTCCAGTCCCTCGATAATCTCGGCCAGCTCCGCCCTTTCCTTGGTAAATTCAAGATAAAGGTCGCCTTTTCGGTAACGGGAAGTCTGGTATAGCGTGTAGATCGAGATAGCGACAGCGAGACCGGCCAGATAGTCGGAGAAGCCCAAGGCCATGCGGTCTATCCCTTCCGATCTTCGATTATCTTGCGGATGAATTCTGGCCGAGACGGCTCGGGATCGAGCTTTGCGCGTTCGCCGTCGATCCAAGTCAGAATCTCGGGTGAAATTCGCACTGTCACCGGTGTCGCATGAACCGGAGGCCTGCCCATGCGTTTCTTACTTTCCGACATTAGAAAGTCCTTGACTGCCTGTACTTGATGATGGCAGAAAGTAAGCGGGCGGACAAGGTGCTACCAACACCACGCCGCCCTAACCGAAACCAGATCCTTAGGAGATCAGGAATGGCTGGCCATATCCCTAACACCAATCCCTCGCAGGGGAATAGTCCGAAGTTATTACGGACGCACCTGGAGGAAATGCAGCATGCTGTTTATGTGGCGGAAAGCCTTCTCAGCGTGATCGTCGCCTGCGGGGGCAGTCCGAAGTTTACGACTTTATCATTTCAAGCCCTCACTGATGCGGCAGGGGTTTTAGAAGAGCTCGGCCAAGGTCTGGATAGGGTCGAGCTTGACAAGCTGGTGACGCCATGACCGCGCCCGCCCCGATCTATGCCAACGGCAGCGCATTAGAGACAGAGGACAAGGCGGCGCAGCTGCGCAAGCTTGCGCTGATCGGTATGGCTGCCACCAATACCAACATGAATCTTCTGCACATGAACGAAGCCCTGCAGGGGTTTTTCGAGGTCATGCATCGGCTAGCCGGTGAGGTTGAGGAAGAGGTCGAGGAAATGAGGCGCGTGGCCCGGCGGGCGGCAGCTTAGGCCGCGCTTGGTGGCGCGGGCGTGGCGTTTTGGGCCGCCCGCCCCAACCAATAAAAAGATTGACATACTCCAATCTTCTGGCAAAGAGTGGATCAACACCAATCTTTGAGGAACAGCCATGACTCCCGTATCAATCCGCCTTGCTGAGTTCAGCAAACTATACCCGGACACCAAGAAGGCGACCATTCAGTCGATCCTAGCCGCTGATGAGGCGCCTTTTGATCCAAAATCCGATGAAGGGAAGCAGCGCACCTACGGGTGCAGCGAAATCCTCGCCTGGTATCTGTACATTCAGATGCGGAACATGGGTCTTCCGGCGACCTTCTCTGCCAACCAGATCCGCGCCTCGAACATCGTGGACCAGATCTTCGCCGCCTATGATCGTCCTGGCGACGACATGGCGGATCTGTTCCTGATCGTAGATCGTCACGAAAAGCGGGACAACACTGGCGATGTTCGGGTGATCTGGGGTGTGAGCCTACAGCCCTTTGAAGCCGTGTCCGAAATCCTGACGAAAGGTGCGGCCTCGCACGGCACGACGAACCTGCGCGGCGAAACCCGCTTGGGTCTGTCTGGGGCGACAATCATCCCGATCGCCCCCTGCCTCGAGCGGTGCGCCTCGGCTCTGGACGCTGCGGGTTTCATCATGGACGGCCCTCGGCTGTACGAAAAGGACTGAGCCATGAACATGCTTCACCTATACGGCACGGTCGGCTTTTCGGGGTGGGGTGAAGATCACTTCACTTCGGTCGCGGTGATCGAATGGTTGGCGGCTCAGACCGGCGAAATCACCGTGCACATCAACTCGGGCGGCGGTGATGCGGCAGAGGGTCAGGCGATCTATGCCGCCCTGGCACGCTACCCGGGCAAGGTCACGGTATTCGTTGATTCCGTGGCTGCCTCGGCCGCTTCACTGATCGCTATGGCTGGCGACGAAATCGTGATGAGCCTCGGCAGCTGGATGCTGATCCATGATCCGGCAACGCCCTGGACCGAAGGCCGGGGAGACGCAGCCGATCATGCCCGGCTTGCCCAGCACCTCGAGCTGATCGCGTCCGGATATGCCGCCATCTATGCCGAGCGCACGGGCAACAGCGAAGCTGTCTGCCGTGAGCTGATGCGCGCGGAAACCCTTCTGACCGCCGATGCGGCCGTCCAGATGGGTTTCGCGACCCGAATTGAAACCGCCGCAGTGGCTGAGCCGGTCGCGGCTTTCGATTACCGAATTTATGCCAACGTCCCCAAATCCGCGCACGATGCCGCCGATGGGCTGGGGGCGTTCAAAGGAAAGCAGGCCGTCCTGGCCATGATCGCCGGAAAGGCCGGCGCAACGCACAAGGAGACTTCCCCCATGAATATGCGAACCAACCCGGCCAGCCCGGAGAAAAAAGACGGCGAAGGCGGGTCAAAGATCGTCATGACCGCCCGGCAGGTGACGAGGGTCTATGCTGCTGCCGACATGGCCAAGATGCCGCACGACAAGGCAGCGGCACTGATTGAGAGCGGTCTTTCCCTTGAAATGGCGCTGGAAAAAATCACCGCCTATTGGGCGGAACAAGGCGACGTGGATCGCCCGATGCATGGCGCACCGACTTCCCGCATTGGTCGCGACGAAGGTACCACCATGCGCGATGGCATCACCGAGGCCCTTGTGGCGCGCATGACCGGCGCGCGGGAAGTCACGGGCCCGGCCCGTCACTACATGGGCATGACCTTCCCCGAAATGGCGGCAACATTTGTGGGTAGCCGGGAATCCGTCCGCACCGCGGGTGATAGGATCCGCGCGATCGAGATGGCCACTCACTCGCGCAGCGACTTCCCGGCGATCTTCGAGAACGCCCTGAACAAGTCGCTTCTGGCCGTGTACAGCGCTGCACCGGTCAGCTATCGCAGCATTGCCCAACGCCGCGACTTCCGTGATTTCCGCCCGCACCCTGTTGTCGGGGTGGGTGATTTCCCGATGCTTGAGCAGGTCGGCGAGGGTGGTGAAATCAAGTATGGCACCACGTCCGAAAGCAAGGAAACCCTTGCCCTAATCGCGTATGCGAAAGCCTTCCGGATTTCGCGGCAGATGCTGGTCGACGACGATCTGGGAGCAGTCGAGCGCTTGCTTGCCGATCGTGGCCGGGCCGTGGCCGCTTTCGAAGACAAGACTTTTTACCAGATGGCCTTGTCAGGCGTGAACGCCGATGGCCCGACGCTGCTGCAGACCGCGCGGCAGGTGTTCAACACCACTGACGGGACCAAGGCAGCGGCCCCTGGGGCTTTGAATATCGCTAACGTTGGGGTTGCCTGGTCGAGCGTGCGCAAGCGGAAGTCCCTGGACGGAAATGACCTTGAGCTTATCCCGACCGTCCTTCTGGTCGGCCCTGACAAGGAACTCGAGGCGATGCAGCTGGTGGCCGATATCAGCGCCAACGAGTCCGGCAAGGTGAACCCCTACGCCGGAAAGCTGACGGTCGCAGTATCGGCCAAAATTGTCGGCAATGCTTGGCATCTGTTTGCCAGCCCGGAAGCGGCCCCCTGCTTCGCCTATGGCTACCTCGAGGGCGAGTCCGGGCCGCGTTTGCGGATGGATGAACCCTTCGGCCAACAGGGCATGGCCTGGTCGGTTGAGCTGGACTTCGGCTGCGGCGCGATCGACTTCCGGGGCGGCTACAAGAACGCTGGCGCCTGAGCCTGACAAGAACTGGTGCGCGGCTGGTTGGCTCGCCGCGCGCCGATCCCGGCCGTTGAAAGCCAGCCGGGGCGACCAGGGGGCGGTGTCGCAAACAACACCCTCAGTGCAGAGATTCGGCCTCCTATCGTGAGACTGCATATTTCCCCGGCCAGGGGCGACTCGCAAGAGCTGGCCGGGGAACACCTTCAACCCCTAACCTCGAGAAGAAAATGGCCAGCGTTCAACCCATCATGGTTTCCGAAGCGACGGCGGCAAAGATGCTGGAGCTTTCGCCGCAGACCTTCCGCAATCTGACGGTGACAGGCGCTTTGCCCAAAGGCAGGCAGATTGCCCCGGGCCTCTGGCGCTGGGACGTGGATACCCTTCGCAGCATCGCGCGCGGCGACCGGGTTGAGGGTATGGGCGACGTGGATTGGAAGGACTGACATGGTTCGCAAGCCTGGCCGAAAGCCCTATGTCCGCGAGGTCAAGCCGGGCTTCCTGTATTTCTACCGCGGCGGAAAATACCTGCACCGCTTCACCGCGCCAGAAGGAACGGCAGCGTTCGATTTCCAGTACTGGGAGGTCATGAGCGGCAAGCGGGCCGAGGCCAAGACGGGGTGGGATGCCCTGATCACCAGCTACCGCAAATCGGACCGCTTCACCGGCCTTAAGCGGCGCACCCGTGCCGATTATGAGCGGATCATGGAATACATCAGCGGCAAGATTGGCACGCGGGACGTGCGCCTGCTGACCCGCAAGGACGTGATCGCTGCGCGCGATGCCAACCTGCACCGCACCCGCTTTGCCAACTACATTCCCCAGGTGATGAGTGTCCTTTGTGAGCACGCCATCGACATTGGTTGGCGCAGCGACAACCCGGCTAAAGGCGTTCGGGCGGTAAAGACGCCAGAGGAACGCCGCCAGCCCCACCTTCCTTGGACCGACCAAGCGGCGGCAAAGTGGCGCGCTGAAGCGCAGCCCACGCCCCTTCTGATATTTGAGCTTGGGGTTGGGACGGCACAGCGCCCCGGCGACCTGGTGGGCTTCCGTTGGGGAGACTATGACGGTGAGACGCTGCAGCTTCGCCAAGGCAAGACAGACAAGGCCCTGGTGCTGCCATGCACCCCTGAACTGAAAGCCGCCCTCGAGAGTGCCCGCCTGGGGCTAGGCGCTGCCCCGCACCCTACCCGCCACATCCTGACCGGGATGGACGGCGGCAGGCTACAATACCGCCGAATGGCTGAGATATTTAGGGCCGAAAGGGTTCGTCTTGGCCTTGAGGCTTTTGACCTTCACGCCCTTCGTTACAGGGGGGTGATGGAGCTGGCTTGGGCGGGTTGCAGTGATGACGAAATCGCCAGCTACAGCGGGCATTCATCACGCGAAATGATCCGCAAGTATGCTGGCCAAGCGAGGCAGATCATGCACGCCCGAAAGGCCGCACGAAAGCGCAAGTGAACGGAACAGGCCCAGAACAAGAACGTGATAACCGGAGTGATAACGCCTTGACCCTTCCCGCAGAAAAATCTAATGAAGCCAAGCTCTCGGCGGGTTGGCGGAGAGGTTACGCAGCGGATTGCAAATCCGTGAAGACCGGTTCGATTCCGGTACCCGCCTCCACCCCCTCCTGATCCCGCGTTGGACCCGCCTTTCCTGTGATCCGGGGCATGGTAACCCGGCCACGGGCGGGCAAGTTATTGACGATAGCGTTAAAAAAGGATGATGCTGCGGGGAGTGCGGGCTATACTTGCGCCGATGACAAGGGACGGGGCCGGCGTCTCTTGCCAACGGGCGGGTCCGAATGGCGCGGATCGTTTCATCGGGTCTGGGCCGGCAAGACAGAAGTTCGGAGGCGACAGTGGTCGGCAAGTTTGTTTTCGGCATGCTCTCGGGTGGGGCGCTGGTCGCCGGTGGGTTCATCATCGGTTCGGCGATGGCGCCTTTGACCCCGCCGCCACCGGCCAATGATCCGGCGCCGGTCACCAGCGAAGCACCGGACGCCGTGAGCACGGCCACGCCAGAGCCGGCCGAAGTCGCCGGGGACACGGCCGCAGCCGAGCCGACCGCTGAACCAGCCGCCGGACCTGCGCCCGCCGCCTTGGCCGAACCGCCTGCCGCCGAAGTCCCTGCCGCGACGGCTGCCGAACCGACCCTGCCTGCGGCAGACGCCGAGACGGCCACTGTCAACAACAGCCCTGCCGTTCCGGAAGACCTGGCGGCAGAACCAGCGCCAGTTGCAAAGCCCGAACCGGTTGTCACGGGGGATGCAGCCACGGCCAAGTCGCCTGCCGAACTGTCTGCCGAAGCGGCCGCTGAAGCCACAGCCGAAGCCCCTGCCGAAGCCCCTGCCGCATCGACGGATGCCCCTTCCGTGGCGACCGCTGATGCCAGCGTGGCCGAGGCAGCCACGCCAGAGGTGGAAGCTCCCGAGGTTGCGGTAATCCCGCCCGTCGCGCCGCCTGTTCTGCCGCAGCTTGACCCGGCCGGGGTGTTGGCAGCCCTTGACAGGTCGGCTGCAGACGCGGCCCCAGCTGCAGACGCGGCCCCAACTGCAGACGCGGCCACGGCTGCTGACACCGTGCCCGAGAGCGCGCCGGAACCTGCCGCTGAACCAGAACCCGAGGTGGCGGACGTTTCCCCACCCGAGGCCGAGCCACCTGTGGCAGAACCGCCTGCAACCGATCCGCCCGTTGCTGACAGTGGCATGACCACCCCGCCACCCGATGACAGCGCCACCGCGGGGCTGCCTGGCACTGCCGCCCCGCTGATGCCGGGCAACCGGCCCGCAACCTTGCCCGGAACCGCCGCAGCGGCTGAGCCCGAGGCTGAACCCGTGACGGAAGCCCCGGTCGCTCCGGATGTTGCGGCAGTTCCCGAAGCCGCTGCACCGGAGCTTGCCGACGCCGCCGAAGGGGTTGTGGTCAACCGACTTCCACGGATCGGTGATGCCCCTGCCGAGGCCACCGCCGAGGCGGATACTGCCACCGGCGCACCCGCTGACGACCGGCCAATCGCGCGCTATGCCGCAAGTTTTGCCAACCCTGATGCCAAGCCGGTGCTGGCTATCGTGCTGATCGACACCGGCACCGCCGACCTTGACCGCGAGGGTTTGGCCGCCCTGCCCTTCCCAGTCACCTTCGCGCTGGACCCGATGGACCCCGCCACCTCCGACCACGCTGCGATTTACCGGGCGGCGGGCAAAGAGGTGGTTATGCTGGCCACGGGGATTGCCGATGGCGCGCAGGCGTCAGATATCGAAGTGGCGTTCCAGTCGATGGAACAGGGCCTGCCCGAAGCGGTGGCCGTGATGGATCTCGCCGATGCCGCATTTCAGAACCGCCGCCCTTTGGCCAGCCTTGTGGTGCCGGTGGTGGGGGCGCAAGGCCGGGGCCTGGTGACATGGGATGAAGGCCTGAACGCCGCCGATCAGGTTGCTCGGCGCGAGGATATTGCCGCCGCCGTGATCTTCCGCGACCTGACCTCGGCGGGTGAGGATGGCACGGCGATCCGCCGCGTGCTGGACCGGGCCGTGTTCAAGGCCGGGCAAGATGGCCGTGTGGCCGTTGCCGGAATTGCGACGCCCGCCACCGTGGCGACGCTGCTGGAATGGACGGTCGAGGGCCGTGCCGCCACGGTGGCCATCGGTCCGCTGACGGCGGTGATGACGGTCGAGTGATCCGGTCCTTGGGGCTGCTTGTCCAGCCCGTGCGGGCAGGCTTCGGGTACCGCAGCAAACGAAGAATGCCCGCAAGGGCTTGATGAGGGGGCGTCAGGTATTCCCGCGTCGGGTAAATAGCCCGGCATCCTCGGCCGCGCGGCGCAAGGCGTTGGATTTGTTGACGGTTTCCTGATATTCGGCCTCGGGGTCGCTGTCATGGACAACGCCGCCCCCGGCCTGGATATACAGCGTCTCATCCTTCAGAACCGCCGTGCGCAGGGCGATGCAGAAATCCATCTCGCCATTCGCCGCAAAATAGCCGACGCCCCCGCCATAGATGCCGCGCTTTTCGGGTTCCAGCTCGTCGATGATTTCCATTGCCCGGACCTTGGGCGCGCCGGACACCGTGCCTGCCGGCAGGCCTGCCAGCAGGGCCGACAGCGCATCTTCGCCTTCGGCTATTTCGCCCACCACGTTGCTGACAATGTGCATGACGTGGCTGTAGCGTTCGATGATGAACGTTTCGGTCGGTCGAACGGTGCCAGCCTTTGCCACCCGGCCCACATCGTTGCGGCCGAGGTCCAGCAGCATCAGATGCTCGGCCCGCTCCTTGGGGTCGGCCAGCAGGTCAGCCTCAAGCGCGCGGTCTTCTTCGGGCGTGGCCCCGCGTTTGCGGGTGCCGGCGATGGGGCGGACCGTCACCTCACCATCGCGCAGGCGGACGAGGATCTCGGGGGACGCGCCCACCACCTGAAAGCCGCCGAAGTTGAAAAAGAACATGAAGGGCGAGGGGTTGGTGCGGCGCAAGCTGCGATACAGCGCGAAGGGCGGCAGTTCAAACCGCTGCGACCAGCGCTGCGACGGCACGACCTGAAAGATGTCACCCGCGCGGATATAGCCTTTGGCCTTGTCCACCGCCGCCTTGTAGCCGTCATGCGTGAAGTTCGATTGCGGCGGGCCGACGGGCGCCACCTCCCCCAGATCGCGCGCGGCACTGGGGGCACGGTCCAGATCGCGCAAGGCATCCATCACCCGTTCGGCCGCCTGCGCGTAAGCCGCCCGCGCCGACAGGCCAGACCCCACCCAGGCTGGCGAGACCACTGTCACATCGCCCTTGACCCCGTCCAGCACCGCCACGACTGAGGGGCGCATCAGCACCGCATCGGGCAGGCCAAGGGGATCAGGGTTCACGTCAGGCAGGTGTTCGACCAGACGGATCATGTCATAGCCAAGATAGCCGAACAGCCCCGCCGCAACGGGGGGCAGGCCATCCGGCATGTCGATACGACATTCGGCGATCAGGGCGCGCAGGCTGTCCAGGGGCGCATCGGGCAGGTCGGTGAAGGCCTGCCGGTCAAAGCGGGCGGTGCGGTTGATCCGCGCGCTGGTGCCGTGGCATTGCCAGATCAGGTCAGGCTTCATGCCGACGACGGAATAACGGCCCCGCACCTCACCCCCCGTCACCGATTCCAGCATGAAGGTATCGCTCCGCGCATCGCCAAGTTTCAGCATCAGGCTGACCGGGGTATCCAGATCCGCCGCCAGCCGCGCCCAGACGATCTGGTTGCGGCCTGCGGCCCAGCCAGCCTCGAACGCGGCGAAGTCGGGCGAAAGCTGCATCAGGGCAGGCTCGCATGGACAGCGTTGATCGCGGCCTGGTCGATGCTGATCCCGGCGTCCGAGGTCAGCGCGGTGGTGTAGGCGTTGAAGGCGTCGGCGGCGATGGCCTGTTCGGCCTGGGCCATGAGGGCGGTTTTCAACGCCTCGGCGTCGGGGCCTTCGGTCGGGGCGGGCAGGATGCGGTCAAGCCGGACGACGCCAACGAAACCTTCCGCCTCGATCACGCGGACATCGCCTTCGGCCATGGTGAACACGTCCGGAAGCAGGCTTTCCGGTGTGCCTGCGATAAAGGCGTCACGGGCGGTTTCGGGGGTGACATCGACGATGCCGAAACTGCCGATGGAGGCCCCGCCTTCCAGTGCGGTCTTGATTTCGATCGCGCGGTCGGACAACGCCTTGGTCAGCGCGTCGGCGCGCCAGGCGGCTTCCACGTCGCCGCGCGCGTCCGCGAACGGAATCGGGGTAGCGGGCACGATCTCTTCCAGCCGCAGCGCGACGATGCCACCATCTTCCAGAATGATGGCCTCGGGAAAATCGCCTACGGCGGCAGCATCGGCGGCGGCGCGGAACGCGGGGTAGCCTTCGATCAACGTGTCGCCCTGCACCCCTGGCACATAGTCGACCGTGTCCAGCACCAGGCCTGCGTCGGTCACCAGATCTTCAAGGCTGGCACCGCCTGCCAGAAAGTCATCGACCAGTTCCACCTTGTCAGAGATCAGGCGCCGCGCGGCATCGGTCTGGATTTCGATGGCAAGCGTGTCGCGCACGTCTTCAAAAGTGGTCTCTTCGGCGGCAAGCACTGCCGCCACGCGGTAAAGGGCGGGCCCGAGGTCAGAGGGCAACGGCCCGGCCACGCCACCTTCTGTCAGTGCAAAGACCGCGTCGCCGTTTTCGCCAAGGTCTTCACGGGTCATGTCGCCCATGTCGATGGCATCAAGCGTCAGGCCACGGTCGGTGACCAAAGCCTCAAACGCCTCACCCGCATCGAGCCTTGCGCGCGCGGCATCGGCGGCGGCCTGATCGGGGTAGACCAGCCGTTCGACAAGCCGGCGTTCGGGCACCACGAATTCATCCAGCCGATCTTCGTAAAGCTGCTTCAGCACGGTGTCATCCACCGGCTGATCGGCGGCAATCGCCTCGGGGAGCAACGAGGCATAGGTGATGCGCTTGGCTTCTGGTTTGGTGAAAATTGCAATGTTTTCAATATGATAGGTGGTCAGCTCCGCCTCGGTCGGGTCGGGGACAGGGGTGGTCAGATCCGCCTCCGCCAGCCGCAGCATGGAGAAGCCGCGACGTTCGGCGGCCCAGGCGTAAAGCGTGTCGGTGAGGGGGGTAGGTGCCGAAAAGCCGCCCACGACAACACCTTGCAAAAGTTCCCGCGTTACGTCGGCGCGCAGGCCGGACTCAAACTCGGCCTCGGTCTGGTTGTTGCGGTCGAGGGTGAAGCGGTAGGCTTCACGGTCGAAGGTGCCGGACACGCCCTTGAACGCATCCATGCCGGTCAGTTCCGTAGCCACCACAGCGTCACCAACCGAAAGTCCGACACGCTGCGCCTCATTGTCGAGGGCGGCACGCACCACAAGGCCCTGCAGCACCTGCCGGTCGAGCCCGAAGGCCAGCGCCTCCTGCGAGGAAATCGGCTGTCCGATCTGCTGCGAAAACGCGTTCAACTGGCCTTGAAAGGCGCGGGCGTAGTCGTCGGTGGTGATCGCGGCATCACCGACCTTTGCAATCTGGGTGACCCCACCGGTAAAGTTGGTGACGCCAAAACCACCCAGCCCCAGCATCACCATGCCCATGAGGACCCAGACGGCGGCCTCTTTGGCCTTGCTTTTCGGGCGCTTCGTATCGTCGTCCGCGGTCTTCGCCATGGGTCTGCCTTTGGGTTTCGGGTGCCGATGTGATTAAAGCGAAGGGGGCGGAGGGGCAAGATCAAGATCGCTGACGCGCCTGCCCGGTCCGGCATATTCCTGTCAGGGAACAAAGGCCGCAAGCCTGCGGAACATCTCGGCAATGCCTGCCGCATCGACATTGGCAAAGGCGATGCGAATCTGGCGCTTGCCAGCGGCGGAGCCTTCGGGCTGAAACATTGTGCCCGGCAGCATCAGCAGCGAGGCTTCCGACACCAGACGCTTGCACAGCGCGTCGCTGGCCATGGCGAACGGGTGTTCGACATAAGCGAAATAGGCCCCGCAGCCGAGGAGTTTCCAGCCGTGAAGGGCGGCAAACCCGTCGGTCATCGCGCGGCGACGCGACAGGATTTCATCGCGTTCACCGGCGACCCATTGGGCAAGGTTGCGCATTCCCCAAAGGGCACCGATCTGGCCCAGCTGGCCCGGACAGATGGCGACGGTATCAAGGAACTTTTCCACCTCGGCCAGCCGCGCGGCGCTGGCGATCACGGCGCCGACGCGGTGGCCCGTCAGGCGGTAGGCCTTGGAAAAGCTGTAGAGGTGGATGAAGCAATCCTGCCAGTCGGGATCGGTGAAAAGATCATGCGGCGACACGGTCCGGCTGTCGAAATCGCGGTAGGTTTCATCGACGATCAGCGCGATGCCGTTGGCGCGGGCCAGATCGCGGAAAGCGCCAAGGGTTGCAGCCGGGTATTCCACCCCGCCGGGGTTGTTCGGGCTGACCAGCACGATGGCGCGGGTGCGGTCGGTGATGAGGGCGGCCGCTGCATGGGCATCGGGGATCAGCGTCGGCCCGCTGTCCAAGGGCACAGTGGTGACGCTGGACATGTCCAGCCACATCTTGTGGTTGAAATACCACGGGGTCGGCAAGATCACCTCATCCCCCGGACCGGCGAGGGTGGCCATGATCGCGGTGAACGCCTGATTGCAACCCTGGGTGATCGCAACCTGCGTTGGCGCAATTGATCCGCCATAGGCCGCCGACCACTGGCTGGCGATTTCCTCGCGCAGGGCGGGCAGGCCCAGCACCGGGCCATAAAGATGCGCGTCGGGGTTGTTCAGCGCGGCATCCGCAAGGGCCTGACGCAGGCCGAGGGGCGGGCTTTCCACCGGGGCGGCCTGGCTGACGTTGATCAGCGGGCGGTCGGCGGGATGGGTGACACCGACCAGCCAGCGGCGCGCCTCCATCACGGGAGGGGGGTCGGTCAGGGAAAAGGCGGGGTTCAGGGGCAGGGTCATCGGCGTTCGTCCCGTGCGGCTGGTGATGGAAGCGGGGGTTTCACACCCCCGCACCCCCGTGGGATACTTGGGCAGAAAGGAAATGGGGGGCGATCAATCCGTCCCACGCATCGGCTGCACGTATTGCAGCGCCATGTCCCACGGAAAGAAGATCCAGGTGTCCTGCGAAACCTCGGTTATATAGCTGTCGACCATCGGCTTGCCGGACGGCTTGGCATAGACCGTCGCGAAATGCGCGCGGGGGTAAAGCCTGCGCACCAGTTCCAGCGTCTTGCCGGTATCCACCAGATCATCGACGATCAGGATGCCGGTGCCATCGCCCATCAGGTCTACCTGCGGCGATTTCGTGACTGTGGCATCAGTCTGCGACTGGTGGCTGTAGCTTTTCACCGAAATCGTATCGACGACCCGGATATCAAGCTCGCGGCTGACGATCATCGCGGGCACAAGGCCGCCGCGCGTGATGCCGACGACGGCTTTCCACGACCCGCCCTCGCCCGGGCCTTTGCCATCCAGCCGCCAGGCCAGCGCGCGCGCGTCGCGGTGGATCTGGTCCCAGCTGACGTGAAACCCTTTTTCATGCGGCAGACGGTCGGCGGACATGTGGCCCCTCCTTCAGGTGGCGACGATCTTGATCCCCAGCAAGGCGAGCATCCCGCCAAAGCTGCGGTCAATCACGGTTTTCAGGCTGATGTATCTGGCCCGCGTCCTGTCGAGCGAGAAGATGCGGGCGACAAGGCTGTTCCAGATGGTTTCCGAGGCAAAGATCACGAAAAGCAGCAAGCCAAGCACCCAGGGCTGCGTATCGGGCTGCAAGGTGCCAAGGAAGATCGACGAAAACATCACCGCGGCCTTGGGGTTGGACAGGTTGGTCCACAGTCCCAGACGAAACGCCGCGAAGGCCGAGCGTGGCATGGGGCGGCTGTCTTCGGCCACAAACGGGGTCTTGGCACCGCGCCACAGGGTCCAGGCCATCCAGAGCAGGTACCCTGCCCCGCCGATCTTCAGCGCCCACAGCAGCGAAGGGGCGGCAGCGAACACCAGCCCAAGGCCAAAGATCGCCGCAAGTGCCCAGATCACCGCCCCGGTGCCGATGCCCATCGCCAGCATCACGCCGGTGCGGAATCCTTCGGTCAGGCCGGTGCGCGCGCTCATCAACACTGCCGGTCCGGGGGAAATGGCGGCAAAGATCACCAGCCCGCAGAACACAAGAAACGCCGTCAGCGTCATGACTGCACGCAGGTCAAGGATGCGACGGGGATCACTGGGCGCCGTCTTTCTTGGCAGCCAGAAGGTCGATGTCGGGTGCTTCGATCGCCTTCATGCCGACGACGTGATAGCCCGCATCGACGTGCAGGTTTTCACCCGTGGTGCCAGAGCCGAGGTCGGACAGAAGGTACAACGCCGCCTTGCCCACCTCTTCCTGCGTCACGTTGCGGCGGAGGGGTGAGTTCAGCTCGTTCCACTTCATGATATAGCGGAAATCGCCGATGCCGCTGGCGGCAAGCGTCTTGATCGGGCCTGCGGAAATGGCGTTCACGCGGATGCCGTCCTTGCCCAGATCCTCGGCCAGATACTTCACGCTGGCCTCAAGCCCGGCCTTGGCCACGCCCATCACGTTGTAATGCGGCATGACCTTTTCCGCGCCGTAATAGGTAAGGGTCAGCAAGCTGCCCCCTGGCCCCATCATCGCCGCCGCCCGCTGGCAGACCGCAGTAAAGCTGTAGACCGAGATATCCATCGCCAGTGCAAACCCGGCGCGCGAGGTGTCGACGTAGCGGCCCCGCAGCTCGTTCTTGTCGGCGAACCCGATGGCGTGGACCAGAAAGTCGATCTGCCCCCATTCGGCCTTCAGCCCGGTGAACAGCGCATCAATGCTGTCGTCACGGGCAACGTCGCATTCGAAGAGCATCGGCTTGCCCAAGGACTCTGCCAAAGGCTCGACCCGCTTCTTCAGCGCCTCGCCCTGGTAGCTGAACGCAAGTTCTGCCCCTTGGGCCGCCACAGCCTGGGCGATGCCCCAGGCAATGGACTTGTCGTTCGCAAGCCCCATGATCAGGCCGCGCTTGCCCTGCATCAGTCCGGTTGACATTCCTGACCCCTAGCCCATTTTTCGTTGGGTATGACGTGTAGGCGAAGCGGGGCCGCCCTTCAAGGCAGGTCCTTACCGCCAGGGAAGGAGTTCTCTCATGGACCGATCAGGCATTTTCGCGGGCAGCGACCCCTTCGTGCTGGCCCAGTCCTGGCTGACCGAGGCCGAGGGGACCGAGCCGAACGACCCCAACGCCATTGCCTTGGCCACCGTGGACGACCAGGGCCTGCCCAATGTCCGCATGGTCCTGCTCAAGGAAATCGAGACCGAGGGCGAAGGCGGCGGGGCCTTCGTCTTCTACACCAACTACACCTCGAAGAAGGGCCAGGAGATCGAGGCCGCCGGCAAGGCCGCCTTCGTGCTGCACTGGAAATCCCTGCGCCGCCAGATCCGCGTCCGCGGGACCGTCACGCGTGAGGATGGCCCCAAGGCCGACGAATACTACACAAGCCGCAGCCTGAAGTCCCGCATCGGCGCCTGGGCCAGCCAGCAGTCGCAACCCCTGTCCTCGCGTGAGGCGCTGATGGCCGAGGCGGCTAAGCAGGCGCTTACAAAGGGCCCGAATCCGCCCCGCCCGCCGTTCTGGGGTGGTTTCCGGATTCGCCCGGTCGAGATCGAATTCTGGGCCGACGGCGCGTTCCGGTTGCACGACCGCTTTCGCTGGTATCGCCCGGGGGTTTCCGACGACTGGACTGTCACAAGATTGAATCCCTGACGTTTCCGGGACTTGTCGGATTTTATGCAACGAACCGGCATATTTGCCCTTGATCCCCGGTTAACTTTTGCCCCATCTGTGCCCCTTAGGGCTCATTCTGGGGAGAAGGCTCTGTAAATGTCGGAAGAAGATGAGGTCATGCAGATCGTGCATGGTCGCGTTAAGTGGTTTGATCCTTCCAAGGGTTTCGGTTTCATCGTTTCAGACCAGACGGATGCAGATATACTCCTGCACGCCAACGTTCTTCGGAACTTCGGGCAGGGGTCAGTAGCAGATGGTGCGGGTATAGAGGTCCGTGTTCAAAGGACACAGCGCGGCGTGCAAGCCGTTGAAGTGGTTCGCATCGATCCGCCGGAAGGCGTCGTTGTGCCCTTCGGCGAGGATGCGGCCCAGATGGTCAGCGAGGATATCCTTGCTCTGGCCCTGGAACCTGCACGCGTGAAGTGGTTCGACAAGGGCAAGGGCTTCGGCTTTGCCAATGTCTTCGGCAAGCCCGAGGACGTGTTCATCCATGCCGAAGTGCTGCGCGTCTCGGGCTTTGCCGACCTTGCGGCTGGCGAGGCCGTGGCGTTGCGCATCATCGAAGGCAAGCGGGGCCGGATGGCCATCCAGGTCGTGTCCTGGGAAGCCGCCGCGCGTGAGCATACATGACGGTGCTCCGCGCGCTTGCCCTTGCCGTACTTCTGCCGGGCGCTGCTTGGGCTGAAGCCGCCTGTTCCTTGGACCGGGTGGATCTGCGCTGGGAGGGCGGCCGCGAAAGCTTTGCAGTCGAGGTGGCCGATGATGGCGAGGAACGGGCTCAGGGCTTGATGTTCCGGACCGAGCTTGCTCCCGCGTCGGGCATGCTTTTCGTCTACGAGGCCCCGCGCCGGGTCAGTTTCTGGATGAAGAACACGCTGATCCCGCTGGACATGGTCTTTGCCGACCCGACCGGCACCGTCACCCGGGTCCATGCGGGTGCGGTCCCCGGCGATCTGACGCCCATCGACGGCGGCGAGGGCGTGCAGTTCGTGCTGGAAATCAATGCGGGTCTTGCCGCCAAGCTGGGAATCGTGCCCGGCACGGTCATGCGCCACCCCGCGATCCCCGCCGAAACCGCCGCCTGGTCCTGCGGCGGCTAGTCCGCGGCCGCCCGGAACCCGCCGCTCCTGCTCCGCGTTGCCCGTCAAAGCAAAGGAGCCCACATGCCGCGCTACCTGACCATCGGTTACGGCGACCGTGCCGGCTATGAACGCACGCCGCAAGCGTTGCGCGACGCCGCGCATGACCATGACCGCGCACTTGTCGGACAGGGCGCCCTCATGGGGAATGCCGGTGCGCCAGTCCAGGTTCGCAATCCCGAAAGCTCGGGGACCGAGGTGTTGAACGCACCCTTCCTTGCCTCCGATCTGCCAGTCGCAGGCTTCGCCCTGATCGAGGCCGACAGCATTGAAGAGGCGATCCGCAAGGTTGCGCAGACCCCCTGTGCGATCTGCTATGGTGTGGTGGAAGTCTGGCCCTTGCTACCGCATGAGACCCGCTGAGCCTTAGCGCACGGGAAGGCTTTTCAATCCCCGCGTTCCCCTGTAAGTGAGCCTCGTCGGGGCGTAGCGCAGCCTGGTAGCGCGACGGTTTTGGGTACCGTAGGTCGAGAGTTCGAATCCCTCCGCCCCGAC
>JANPJU010000003.1:0-25103 GCA_031425675.1 Paracoccaceae bacterium
GTCGATCTTGACCAGCGGTGGCAGATCCAGATGGCGCAGGAACGGAAACACCTCGGCCATCGCCATCCCGGCCTTGCGATCCGCCGACAGCGCCACGATCTGCATCCCCGGATGGGTGGCGATCAGGCGGACAAGCTCTGCTCCGGTGTAGCCCGAGGCCCCAAGAATGGCGATGCAGTGGGTCATGGCAGTCTCCCGTCGGTGAACCGCGCCTTCTTTGCGCCGCGCGCCCGGTCAATGCAAGGCCCGAGGCTTGGGGCTTCCTTTCTGCGCAAATATCCTCTGGGGGTTTGGGGGGCGAAGCGCCCCCAACGGCCGCAGCCGGCTGGCGCGCCCTTCGCGCGCCAGAGGCAAGACAAAGCCTTGCGCGGAACGCGCTCGATCTGGTCAGGGCACGGGGGTCCAGACCACATCGTCAATCCGCGGCGCCGCCGTGGCCAGCATCACCACCCGGTCAAACCCCATGGCAATGCCCGCCGCAGGGGGCATCAGGGCAAGGGCTGCCAGAAAATCCTCATCCAGCGGGTAGCGATGGCCATAGACGCGGGCCTTCTCGTGCATCTCCGCCTCAAACCGGCGGCGCTGCTCGGCCGGGTCGGTCAACTCGCCAAAGCCGTTGGCCAGTTCCACGCCGCAGGCATAGACCTCGAACCGTTCGGCAATTCGGGCATCCCCCGGCACCTTGCGGGCAAGGGCTGCCTCGGCGCTGGGATAGTGGTCAAGGATGGTGATCCGCCCCTGCCCCAGATGTGGTTCGACCTTTTCCGACAGCACCCGGCTTAGCATATCTGACCAGGTGTCATCGCCTGCGCGGCGCAGGCCGATCCGGTCCAGCGCGGCCCCCAGACTTGCAGCATCGGTCGTGCCATCCGCGTTGATGCTGGCCAGCAGATCAACGCCTGCATGGCGCTGAAAGGCCTCTGCCACTGACAGCCGCTCGGGTTCGACAAAGGGGTCGCAGGTCCGGTCACGAAAGCGCAAACCGGGCGCGCCAGCGGCCTGCGCGGCCAGGCGCAGGAAGGTGACGGTATCGGCCATCAGCGCCTCATACCCCTGCCCGACGCGGTACCATTCCAGCATGGTAAACTCCGGGCTGTGCAGTGGCCCCCGTTCGCGGTTGCGCCAGACGTGCGAGAAGGCGTGGATCCGGGTCTCCCCCGCCGCCAGCAGCTTTTTCATCGCAAACTCGGGCGAGGTGTGCAGATACATTGGCCGCGCCACACCGTCATTGCCGATAGCCTCGGTCGCAAAGCCGTGCAGATGCGCCTCATTCCCCGGGCTGATCGCCAGGGCGGCGGGGTCCACTTCGGTGAACCCGTCACCCGCAAGCCAGCCCCGGATCGCCGCCTGAATCCGGTTGCGCGCCAGCAATATCGGCCTGCGATCGGCGTGGATGGCAGGGGTCCACCAGGGACGGTCTGGCACAGTGGTGGGTTTCATCTGGAAATTCCGGTCTGGATGGGATAACTCGCGCCATCCCCGTCAAGGGACCACGCCCGTTTAGGCACCCAGCCCGTCATTCACAAGGACCGCACTTTGAAAGTCATCGCCTCCTCGCTCCGCAAGGGCAATGTCGTCGATCTGGACGGCCGCCTGTATGTTGTTCTCAAGTCCGAGAACTTTCATCCCGGCAAGGGCACGCCGACCACCAGCGTCGACATGCGGCGGATTTCGGACGGGGTGAAGGTCGCCGAACGCTGGCGCACGACCGAGATGGTCGAAAAAGCCACCGTGGATGAGCGGGAGTATGATTTCCTTTACGAAGACGGCGAAGGCTTCCACTTCATGGAGCCTGCGTCCTATGAACAGATCACCGTGGACCCGGACGTGGTCGGCGATGGCAAGGTGTTCCTGACCGACGGGATGAAGGTCTACCTCAAGACGTTTGAAGGCGTCTGCATCGCCATCGAATTCCCGCAGCGCGTCGTTGTCGAGATTACCGAGACGGAACCCGTCGTGAAGGGGCAGACGGCGTCGTCGTCCTACAAGCCCGCGATCTGCACAAACGGTTTGCGCGTGATGGTGCCGCCGCATATCGGCCCCGGCACACGGATCGAGATCAACACCGAAGACAATTCCTATGTCGGGCGGTCCAAGGACTAAGCCTTGCATCAGAACATCACAGACAAGGGCGTGCCGCAGGGCGCGCCCTTTTGCTTTCAGGCCGCTTCGAACGTGATCTTGCGGCGCAGGAACTGGGTCGCCTTGTTCGACACATAGGCCGGATCGCCCGTGGTCAGGAACTTTGACTGGGTGCCAAGCCCCTGGAACTGGGGTCGGCGGGTCAGGTAGTCGCCCAGCGATTCGGCGACAAGGTTGGCCTGGCTGTAGACCTTGACCCCTGCCCCAAGCGCATCCTGAAAGACCTTGTCCATCAGGGGGTAATGGGTGCAGCCCAGGATCGCCGCCTCGGGGTGCGGCATCCGGCGTTTCAGCGCCTCGACATGGCTGCGGACCAGGGCTTCGGCCAGAATCTCATCGCCTTGTTCGATGGCATCGACCACGCCGCCGCAGGGCTGGGCTTCCACGTCCACACCGATGGCACGGTATGCAAGTTCACGCTGAAACGCGCGGCTGGCAACAGTGGCGGGGGTGGCGAACAGCGCCACATGCTTGACCGCAACTTCACGCGGGGGGGAATTGTCGCCCCATTGCCGTTCGGTCAGCGCCTCGATCAAGGGCACGAAGACGCCCAGAACGCGCTTTTCGGGCGGCACCCAGGTTTCCTGCATCCGCTTGAGTGCCGCGGCGCTGGCGGTGTTGCAGGCCAGGATCACCAGATCGCAGCCCTCATCCCACAGCCGTTCAGTCGCGGCGCAGGTCAGGTTGAAAATGTCATCGGCGGTGCGGACGCCGTAGGGCGCATGGGCATTGTCGCCCAAATACACAAAAGCCATGTCAGGCAGCCGCTTTGTTACCGCGTCAAGAACAGTCAGCCCGCCAAGACCCGAATCGAAGATGCCAACCGCCATGTTCCAGCCCTTTCGCTTGACCGCAGAAGGGTCACCTTGGCCCCCGCTGCACGGCCTTTGGCAGATCATAGGGTGGACCGCTTGCCCGCGAAAGGGCAATGCGCCATCTGCTTTCGCACTGCAAAGGGGTGCAAACGCGTTCTGGTTTCCTTATCTGAAGGGCGGCATGCTAAGGTGCCGCGTGGTTTAAGGGGGTTGCAATGGATTGGGACAAGCTCAGGATCTTTCACGCGGTCGCGGAAAAGGGCAGCCTGACCCATGCCGGTGACGTGTTGCACCTGTCGCAATCGGCCGTCAGCCGCCAGATCCGCGCGCTTGAGGAAAGCCTCGCAGTCACGCTTTTCCACCGCCACGCGCGGGGTCTGATCCTGACCGAACAGGGCGAACTGCTGTTTGACGCGACGCAAGCCATGGTCAAACGGCTGGACGCCACCGCAGCCCGCATCCGCGACAGCGAGGATGAGGTGTTTGGCGAACTGCGCGTCACCACGACGATGGGGTTTGGAACGTTGTGGCTGGCGCCACGTCTGGCGCGACTATATGAAAAGTACCCGGCGCTGAAGATCGACCTGATGCTGGAAGAGCGGGTGCTTGATCTGCCCATGCGTGAGGCGGACGTGGCGATCCGCATGAAGGAACCCAGCCAGGCCGACCTGATCCGCAAGCGGCTGATGAATATCCAGATGCGGCTTTACGCTACGCCCGAGTATCTTGCCACCCATGGCACACCCGAGGTCTTGGACGACCTGAGCGCCCACCGCCTGATCAGCCAGCACGCGGGAACCCCGCAGGTCGCGGCTGGGGCGATCCTGGTGCAGGAATTGATGTCGCATGACATTCCGTCAACGTTGACGGTGAACAACTATTTCGGCGTATTGCAGGCGGTATTGAACCATCTGGGCGTTGGAGTCCTTCCCGATTACCTGACCGAAGATTTCCCCAATCTGGTCCGCGTCCTGCCCGATGTGCAAAGCGGCGAGGTGCCGGTGTTTCTGGCCTATCCCGAAGAGCTGCGCCATTCCAAGCGCGTGGCGGCGTTCCGCGATTTCGTTACCGAAGAGATCATGGCCTTCCGCCGCCGCCAGCATGACGACGCGGCGGCGTGACGGTTCGGAAACGCTGCCATGCGGCAAGCGCATATCGGCAATGCTGAATAAGCGGGCAACCCGCCCTTGTTTGCGCCACCAGACGCCTCTATTTCCAAAGCATGCGGCGGTGATGAGCTTGCTCTTGCCGCTTCATACCTCCCTGTTGGACTTGGCCGAGCGTAAAGCTCGGCCTTTTTTTTGCTCTGCGATCAACCGATCACGGGTGCATTAGCGTTGTCATGCGGCGGTTGAGGAAGGCCGCGTCAGCCGGTGATGCGGCAAGGGCAATCGCACGGGCATAAGCCTCCAGCGCGGCCGGGATTTTGCCTGCCCGTCCAAGATACTCAGCACAAGCCGCGTAATAGGGCTGATAGTCTGCAAGGGGTTCGGCAAGGGATTGCAGGGCTGCAAGGGCTGCGGGCAGATGACCCGCTTCGGCCAAAGCTACCGCCTGGTTGAGGTGGATGATCGGCGTCGGCTCATACCGGTACAGGCCCGCATAAAGTGCTGCAATCTGGGGCCAGTCGGGCGGGGACTGGCTTTGGCACGCCGCAATGGCGGCCTTGATCTGAAACGGCCCGGTCGCCCTGCGCGCCAGCGCCGTTTCAAGGATGGCAAGCCCTTCGGCCACCATCGGCATGTCCCAAAGCGCGCGGTCCTGATCGGACAGGGCTACCGCCTCGACGCCGCGCAGGCGGGCCGAGCGGCGGGCGTGGGTAAGCAAAAGAAGGGCAAGACAGGCCTCAACCTCGGCCTCACCAGGTTGCAGGGCGCACAGCATGCGGGCCAGAAAAATCGCCTCGGCACACAGATCACGGTCAAGCGATGGCCCGACGGTATAACCTGCGTTGAAGATCAGATAGACCACGGTCAGAACCGAATTCAGCCGGTCGGGCAGATCTTCCGGTTCTGGAACCTTGAACGGAATCCCGGCGGCGCTGATCTTGGCCTTGGCGCGACTGAGGCGTTGGCCCATCGTGGGTTCGGCGTCCAGGAAAGCACGGGCAATCTCACCCGTCGTAAGACCGCCAAGGGTGCGCAGCGTCAGCGCAACCCGCGACTTGGGGTCTAGCGCCGGGTGGCAGCAGGTGAAAATCAGGCGCAGGCGATCATCACCGATCATGTCAGGGTCCGTCGCATCAGCCGCATCCGGGATCAGGGGGGCAAGGGCTGCGGCCTTGCGCGCCTCCCGCGCGGTGCTGCGCAGCCGGTCGATCGCCTTGCGGTATGCAACCCGCAGCAGCCAGCCCTGGGGTGATGCCGGAAGCCCCACCCTGCCCCAATGCGACAGCGCCGACACGGCGGCGTCTTGCAGGGCATCTTCGGCAAGCTGGAAATCGCGCAGGCGGGCGATCAGCGCCGCGATAAGCCGCCCCCGATCCTGCCGCAACACCGCGTCCAGCGCGCGGGTGACGGCAATGGCTTCGGGGGCGGCCATCGGTCAGTTGCCTGCCGGGTTGTAGTCCATCAGCGGGCGCACCTCGACCGTGCCGTAGGATGCCGAAGGGATCATCGCGGCATATTTCAGCGCGGCATCAAGGTCAGGGACGTCGATGATGTAAAAGCCGCCCAAATGTTCCTTTGTGGTGGCAAAGGGTCCGTCCATCGTCTCAACCCTCCCGTCGCGCAGCCGGACAGAAGTGGCGGTTTCCACCCCCTGCAGGCCTTCGCCACCGCGTATGACGCCATCATTACTCAGCCGTTCGCTGAAAGCTGCATATCCGGCCATCATGGTGTCAAACTCTGGCGTGCCATAGGCCGGTTCGACTTCGGGCGCGCCGTAGATCAAAAGCATGTATTTCATCGGATGTGTCCTTGGGTTTGTCGGGGGGTTTGTCGGGGGTTCTGTCGAGGGGATTTATCAGGTTGCGAAGGTGGGGATCAGAACCCGAAGCGCGCCATGCCAATCAGCACGGCAAGGATGGCCACAGTCAGCAGGTTCAACGTGTTTCCGGCAATGCGCAGCGGGTGCAACGCGACATTGGCCTTCAGGCCCAGCGGGTGCAAAAGCCGCCCGACCACCAGAAAGCCGCCCGCCGTGTGCAGCGCGACAGAGTTTGCGCCCGACGCTTCAGCCAGGACCATCAGGACCAGGGCGAAGGGCACGACTTCGACAAAGTTGCCGTGCTGGCGGATGCGTTCGTACAGGATCGTATCGCCCGCATCGCCGATCGAGGCCTTGACCTCGGACCGCCGCGCCGAGACGCGAAAGAACAGGGCCAGAAAGATCAGGATCAGCGGCAAGGCGTAAAGTGACGTGATCGGGAAGGTCATTCGGTTTCCTTTGTGTTTCAGGTCGCATCCCAAGGACGCCGCCACTTTGCCGATTTCGACAGACCACGCAAAATAATCTTGCGGCAAAATTCTGATCACCGGACAAATCAAAGGCCCGGCAATTTCCCTGCCGGGCCTTTACGTCATCAAAACTGGATTTTTCTCAAAGAATGCAGGGTCGCGCGGCAATCAGTTCGTCCAGCCAAGGGTCAGGCAGCGGTCGGCCACCGTGTCCATGGTCATCGGCACGGTGACGATCTTCCCGGTCATTCGGCAGGTACCGCGCCAAGCATCGTGTCGGCTGCCACGTCAAGGGCGAAGGCCGGAACAGTCAGCAAGCAAACAAGCAATCGAGGTCGATGCGAGAAACCTTTTGAGGATGGACATGGGAACATCTCGAAATTCAGGCCGAGAATGCGGCACAGATGCACAACGGCCCAAATGCCGGATGGTTCCGGCGGTCACGCAGATGCGTCGGTCTTTCAAGTTCCGGACCGATCGCTTATGCAGCCAACAGCCAAGCGGAGAGATGTCATGCAAGACCCGAAGATCACGCCAGAGCTGGTGGCCGCCCATGGGTTGAAGCCTGATGAGTACGAGCGGCTTCTGCAGATTATCGGGCGGGTGCCGACCTTCACCGAACTTGGCATTTTCAGCGCGATGTGGAACGAACATTGTTCCTACAAATCCTCGAAGAAATGGCTGCGGACGCTGCCGACCACCGGGCCACAGGTGATTTGCGGGCCGGGAGAGAATGCCGGCGTGGTCGATATCGGCGACGGCCAGGCGGTTATCTTCAAGATGGAAAGCCACAACCACCCGTCCTATATCGAACCTTACCAAGGGGCAGCTACCGGCGTGGGCGGCATCCTGCGTGATGTGTTCACCATGGGCGCGCGCCCCATTGCGGCGATGAACGCGTTGTCCTTTGGCCTGCCAAGCCACCCCAAGACCAAGCGCCTGGTGCACGGTGTGATCGAAGGTGTCGGCGGTTACGGCAACGCGTTCGGCGTTCCCACGGTGGGCGGCGAGGTGCGCTTTCACGCCAGTTATAACGGCAACTGTCTGGTGAACGCATTCGCCGCCGGTTTGGCGGATGCCGACAAGATCTTCTACTCGGTCGCGTCCGGTGTGGGCATGCCGGTGGTCTATCTTGGGGCAAAGACCGGGCGCGACGGGGTTGGCGGGGCCACCATGGCATCAGCCGAATTCGACGACACCATCGAGGAAAAGCGCCCGACGGTGCAGGTTGGCGACCCCTTCACCGAAAAGCGCCTGCTGGAGGCGTGCCTTGAACTTATGGCCTCGGGTGCCGTGATTTCCATTCAGGATATGGGGGCGGCCGGGCTGACCTGCTCGGCGGTGGAAATGGGCGACAAGGGCGGCCTTGGGATCAAGCTGCAACTCGATGACGTGCCGCAGCGAGAAACGGGCATGACGGCCTATGAGATGATGCTGTCGGAATCGCAGGAACGCATGCTGATGGTCCTCAAGCCCGAGTTGGAGGCCGAAGCGCGCGCGATCTTCCGCAAATGGGACCTCGACTTTGCCATCGTCGGTGAGACGATCCCGGAAGACCGGTTCCTGATCTTGCATGGAACTGAAGTAAAGGCCGATCTGCCGCTGTCAAAACTGGCATCCTCGGCCCCGGAATACGACCGGCCTTGGGTGGAAACCCCTGCGGCAGCGCCCTTGGGCGATGTGCCGGCGATCACGGCGCTGGACGGTCTGCGGGCGCTGATCGGTTCACCCTCATACGCCCACAAGGCCTGGGTCTATGAACAATACGACAGTCAGGTTGGTGCAGATACGGTGGTCGCCCCCGGCGCGGGTGCAGGTGTGGTGCGGGTGCATGGCACGGCCAAGGCGCTTGCCTTCACCAGTGACGTGACGCCCCGCTATGTGAAGGCCAACCCGTTTGAAGGCGGCAAGCAGGCGGTAGCCGAGGCTTACCGCAACCTCTGTGCCGTGGGCGCGCGGCCCTTGGCCACGACCGACAACCTGAACTTCGGCAACCCGGAAAAGCCTGAAATCATGGGGCAGCTCGTGGGCGCGATCAAAGGAATTGGCGCTGCGGTGGCGGCTTTGGACATGCCGATCGTGTCGGGCAACGTGTCTTTGTACAATGAAACCGACGGCAAGGGCATCCTGCCGACCCCGACGATTGGCGCGGTGGGTATCCTTGCCTCGCTGGACGACCTGATCTCAGGGCGACCCGTCGCTGGCGATGCGGCGGTTCTGGTCGGTGCGACTGCGGGGCATTTGGGGCAGTCGGCTCTGCTGGCCGAAGCCTTCGGCATCGAAGCCGGCGACGCGCCCCCCGTCGACCTTGTGGCCGAGCGCAAGCATGGCGAATTCGTTCGGGCCAACCGCGCACGTCTTCGCGCCTGTGCTGACCTGAGCGATGGTGGCCTGGCCCTTGCCGCGTTCGAGATGGCCGAGGGTGCAGGCCTTGGTCTGGTGCTGGAGGCCGGGGATATTCCGACGCTTTTTGGTGAAGATCAGGCACGCTATCTGATGGCCGTAGCGGCGGGAAATGTGGCGGCCCTTGTGGCGGCGGGACAGGCAGCGGGCGTGCCGGTCAGCGTGGTCGGCCACTTCGGCGGCACAAGTCTGGCTTTCGGTTCCGAGGTTGCGGTGATGGCACAGCTTTCAATCCTTTATCGCAGCGCGTTTGCTGCGGCTTTGGCCGGCTGATGCTGCGCGCGGCCATGCCGGACGAGGCAGACCTGATCGACCGGTTGTGGCGCGCGCCCGAAAATGCGCCGTGGATTCAACCCCCGGAAGACGGTGAGATTGACGAGGCGATTGCCCAAGGCCACGCCTTCCTGTGGGACGTCATGGGCAAGCCGGTGGGCTTTGCTGCGGTTATGACCTGGGTGCCGCAGGTGTTCGGGATTGCGGCCCTTGTTGCAACGCAACCCGGTATCGGGGGCCCGCTGCTGCGCGCCGTGCTGGCGCAGGTGTTCGGTCCTTTGGGCGCCCACCGGATCGGCTTTGACGTGACGGTGGACAACACGCGCGCGCTGCGGCTGTATGAACGGCTTGGCTTTCAGCGCGAAGGCCATATCCGCGAATGTTGGCTGCGGCCGCAAGGTGACTGGGTGGATTGCTACCTGATGGGCCTTCTGCGGCGGGAATGGCGGCCATGACCCGGGCTTCGTCCACCCTGCGCCCCGCCACGCAAGACGACATCGCCTTCATCCGCAGTCTGACCACGCGGCCAGACTATTCGCCCTTCATCGGCGACAGTGATGATGCCACCCTTGCCCGCTGGATCGCCAGCAAGACCGAGCGTGTGGTGATCTGGACGGACGGCAGCGCGACCGGCTTTGCCGTCTTGCGTGACCTTGGCAAGCCCGGTGCGATTGTCGAATTGTTCCGCATTGCCCTGGACACGGCCGGCGGCGGGCGGGGGGATGCGTTTTTTGCGGCTCTTCTTGACCACGCCTTCACCGACCTTGCAGCGCAGCGGGTCTGGTTCGACGCAAGTGGCGAAAACCCACGGGCAATGAAGATCTATGAACGCGCCGGCTGCCAGCGTGAAGGTGTGCAGCGCGGCCAGTGGTGGCGGCCCGGTCTGGGGCGGGCGGTTGACCTGCACCTGTTCGGCATCCTGCGGGACGAATGGCTGGCCCGCCGGGGCTGACGCAATCGCCGAAGCCCAAGCGGTCTTGCAGGCCCCCGCCCCGAGGCTTACATTCAGTCGAAGCGACAGGAGTGCCCATGCCCATCGAAGCCCGCGACATCGAAGCCTTGATCCGGGAAAGCTTTCCCAACGCGAAGATCAGCGTGCAAGGCGATGATGGCGCCCATTTCGCGGCCGAGGTCATCGACGAGTCATTCCGGGGCCTGAACCGTGTGCAGCAGCAACGCGCGGTCTATGCGGCGCTCAAAGGCCGGATGGACGGTCCAAGCGGCGCCCTTCACGCGCTGGCGCTGACAACGAAGGCACCGGACTGAAGGGGGTCAGCATGGCAGAAGCGCAGTCCAGACAGGAACGGATCGGCGCGACGGTAATGTCGCTCGGGTCAATCCTGATCGCGTCGATGGAGTATCTTGACCGCCCCGAACCGGGTGCGTTTGTCGAGGCAGAGCCGGATTGGTATGTGACCTTCAATGTGCTGCTGCATGGGGCCATCCTGCTTTTGTTGCTGGTGGCGCTGGTCCGTCTGCCAAAGATCATGGCCGACCGGCCGGGTCTGCGGGTGCCGTTTCTGGTGATGATCCTTGTGGGCATCGTGGCTGCAGCCTATGTGGTGGGGCGGGACCTTGGTTTGGTCTGATAGGCAGGGCTAAGATGGCGACGGGCACAGGTATTGGCAGTTTGATCCCGGTGGCAATGACGCTGGTGGGCATCGTCACGATGCTGCGCGCCCGGCGCAACCGTCGTGCAGGGAAGACCGCAACCGATTCAGACCATGAGCGGCGCAAGCACGCCGCAGCGGAAATGGAACGGCGCATGGCCTCGTATTTGGCGCAGCGCAGTGCGGGCGGACAGGATGCCCCCGCGGATGACACGAGACAGGAGAACGGGCGATGAGCGCTGCAGACAATATCCGCGACACGATCACCAAGAATGATGTGGTGCTGTTCATGAAGGGCACCAAGCTGATGCCGCAATGCGGGTTCTCCAGCCGCGTGGCGGGGGTGCTGAATTTCATGGGCATCGAATTTGCCGATGTGAACGTGCTGGCCGACCCCGAAGTGCGTCAGGGCATCAAGGACTTCAGCGACTGGCCGACGATCCCGCAGCTTTATGTGAAGGGCGAATTCGTCGGCGGCTGCGATATCATCACCGAGATGACCCTGTCAGGCGAGCTTGACCAGCTTCTGGAAGCCAAGGGCGTGACCTTTGACAAGGCTGCGGCCGAGAAGATCCGCGAAGCCAACGCCTGAACGCGACGACGGGCGGGCCAGGAAGGTCTGCCTTTGCTATTGCGTGTTGGTACAGGTCAGGATCGGCGTTTCGGCCCCGGCTTCGCTCCAATACAGCGTGGCATCCTTGCCCTTTGACCACCAGACATGGTTGGCCCCGTCAGACGGCCAGCCATAGCGCACGCCTGACGCGGCCTCTTCCTGAAACAGGGTGATCTGATTGCCATCCACGTTCAGCACCACAACCGCCTGATCATCGGCGGTGACATAGGTCGCAGGCACTTCGACACCGCGGTCACAAAGGTACCGCGTGGTTATGACCTGCGTCTCGGCAAAGGCCGGCAGGGCGGTCAGCAGGATCAGCGCAGCCAGACGGGCGATCACGCTGTCCGCTCCTCGACGCGGGCGGCCATGGCTTCTGCGCGCGCGGCGATTTCGGCAAGGGTTTCCATCACTTGCGGCGGGATGACTGCCACGTCGCGGGTGGCGACGGGGCGCGCCTCAAGTTCGGCGACGCGGGCGCGCAAGGTGCGCAGCTCATCTTCCACGGCAGCGGTCTTGTCGGCCAGCATCAGGCCCGCCATAAGCAACATCTTGGCATCAGGGAGCCGGCCCATCTGGGCGATCAACGGGGTGGCTTCGGCATCAAGCAGGCCCGCAGCCGAGCGCAGGAAATGCTCTTCCCCCGGCTGGCAAGACACCTGAAAACCGCGGCCACCAATCATCACTTCAAGATCAGGCATCTTTGGCCCTTTTCAGTTCGGGGTGGGGGTCAGGTGGGGTTCAAGGGCGGCAAGGATCTCATCCATTTCTGCCACCTCGGTCAGGCGAAGGGCGCGCAGCGCGTCCAGTTCCGCCAGCATCGACTTGTTGATCAGCTGCGGTTCCGTAACCCCGGCCATCTGCGCTTGGCGCAAGGTGGCAAGCTGTTCGCGCAAGCTCGTGTTGGTCCGGCGCATCCGCTGCAATTCAAGCCCCTGCACGTCAAGCTGCTGGGTCAGGCGGTCAATCTTTTCCTGCAGATCGCCCTTGGATTCGCGTTCCTTCAGGGTGCGCAGCTTCTCTTGCAGCTGGGCGACAAGGGCCCGCTCCTCCTCCAGCTGGGCGCGCAGCGCGGCGTCCTGGGCAGTGACACCGGTGGCGGGAGCGGCCGCAGCCGGGGCGGGAACGGGTGGCGCGGGAACGGGTGGCGCGGGCCGTGGGGATGCGGCCAGACGGTCAACGCCCTTGCTGATCCGTTCCAGCGCAGCGGTGATCCGCCCTTCAAGTGCGGCGATCTCTTGCATCCTGTTCCCCCAATCTGATCCGGCCCGACAGCCAAACCAAAGCCTTGCCCGCCCTGCAGCGATTGCGAATCGCCCGACCGGCCTTGTTGGTGATCTTAGCGTGAAACGGCAGACTGGGGACAAGCCTTTATTGCCAAGGCCTTGGCCTGCACGCTTGATCTTGCCGGTCCTGCTGGGTAGGACCCGTGTCGATACAAGCCCTGCCCTCCCAAGCCAAAGGACCGTGCCCGTGGACATCCAGACCCTTCGCCAGACGCACCCCGACCACTGGATGCGTGCCACCGCGATCCGCGCGCTGACGCTGGATGCAGTCGCTGCCGCCAACTCTGGCCACTCGGGCATGCCCATGGGCATGGCGGATGTGGCGACGGTTCTGTTCGCCAACCACCTCAAGTTTGACCCCAAGGCCCCGCGCTGGCCGGATCGGGACCGGTTCATCCTGTCGGCGGGGCATGGGTCTATGCTGATCTACAGCCTTCTCTACCTCACCGGGTATAAGGATATGACGCTGGACCAGATCAAAGCCTTTCGGCAATGGGGTTCCATCACCGCAGGCCACCCGGAATATGGCCATGTCGCCGGCGTGGAAACCACCACGGGACCGCTGGGTCAGGGCATCGCGAATTCTGTGGGATTTGCGATGGCCGAAGAATCCTTGCGCGCGCGCTGGGGGGCACGCGTGCAGGACCATTACACCTGGGTTATCGCCGGTGACGGCTGCCTGATGGAAGGTGTCAGCCAGGAAGCGATTGGTCTTGCTGGCAAGCAGCAACTCAGCCGGCTGATCGTGTTGTGGGACAACAACGGCATCACCATCGACGGCAAGGTCGCGCTGTCGGACGTGACGGACCAGAAGGCGCGCTTTGCAGCCAGCGGTTGGGACGTGTTCGAATGTGACGGCCATGACCCGGTAGATATCGACCGCGCGCTTGGCGCCGCCAAGGCCAGCGCCGGACCGGCGCTTGTGGCCTGCAAGACGCATATCGCGCTTGGCCATGCCGCGCAGGACACCAACAAAGGCCACGGCGCGCTGACCGACAAGGCGCAGATGCAGACGGCAAAGGACGGCTATGGCTGGAAGTCCGGTCCGTTCGAGGTGCCCGCCGACGTGAAGACCTGGTGGGAATCGCTGGGTGCCAAGGGCGCCAAGGCCCGGGCAGAGTGGGAGGGTCGGAAGGCAACCCTTTCCCCGGCAAGACAGGCGGAATTCGCCCGCATCTTCGCAGCTGACGCCCCGGTAAAACTTGCCGCAACCCTTCGCGCGGTGAAAAAGCAGGCGGTGGCCGACATGCCCAAGCTGGCCACCCGCGCGTCATCGGAAAAGGTGCTGCAGGCGGTCAATCCGGTGATGCCCGAAACCATTGGCGGATCGGCTGACCTGACCGGGTCGAACAACACCAAGACCGCAGACCTTGGCGTCTTCACCCCCGAAGATCGCAAGGGCCGCTACGTCTATTTCGGCATCCGCGAACACGGCATGGCGGCGGCGATGAACGGGATGGCACTGCATGGTGGCGTGCGGCCTTACGGCGGCACCTTCATGTGCTTTACCGACTATGCCCGCCCCGCGATGCGCCTGTCGGCGCTGATGGGCATCCCGGTCGTTTATGTGATGACGCATGACAGCATCGGCCTCGGCGAAGATGGGCCGACCCACCAACCCGTTGAACATCTTGCGATTTCGCGCAGCACCCCGAACACGCTGGTGATCCGCCCGGCAGATATGGTCGAGGTGGCCGAGGCGTGGGAGATTGCGTTGACCGAAAAGACCCGCCCCACGGTCCTGGCCCTGTCGCGCCAGAACCTGCCCGCCGTGCGCAAGACCCACACCAACACCAACATGGTCGCGAAGGGCGGGTATGTGCTGGAAGACGCCACCGGCAAGCGTCAGGTGATCCTGATGGCCACCGGGTCCGAGGTCGAGATCGCCCTGAAAGCCCGCGCGATGCTGGAAGCCGACGGGATCGGCACCCGTGTTGTGTCAATGCCGTCGATGGAGCTTTTCGCCGCGCAGGACGAGGCATGGCGCAAGCGCGTCCTGCCGGCCGGCCCCGTCCGCGTGGCGATCGAGGCGGGCGTGCGCATGGGATGGGACCGCTGGCTGCTGGGCGAACGGGGCCGTGAGGCGAAGGCAGATTTCGTCGGCATGTCCAGCTTTGGCGCCAGCGCCCCGATGGAGCGGCTTTATGCGGAGTTCGGGATCACCGCCGAAGCGGTGGTGACCAAGGCCAAGGCGCTGCTTTGACGTAAGGGCCGAAGCTAAGGCAGGGGCCCCTCACGTCTCAATCTCGCCTGGTTGGCGTGAAGGGAACAGATCTTTCCGCTGCCGGATCTTCGTCCGCCACCTCATCCTCTTGGTCGTCCTCGTCCTCTTCGTCGTCGTCTTCCTCTTCCGCGTGGTCGTTCTTTTCGTCTTCTTCGTCCAGATCGGTCGGATCGGGCATGCCATCATCGTTCAGGTCATCGTTAAGCGGACCATCTTCGGCGTTCACGCTGCTGGTGGTGATGTCGGCATGGGAAAGGGATACATCAAGGATGTCCGCTTTCGGTTCTTCTGCCTCGGGGAGCACACCGCCCGTGTCAGAGGCATCGTCATCCGACAGGCCGATCTCGCCAAAGCTGTCGTCCGCGTCATCCTGCGACAATGGGAAAAGCTGTTCATCCCCCTGATCGCGCAGGGTCGGAAACTCGCCGAGGTTGGCCTGCAAGGACGCTTCTTCAATGACGGGCTCGGCAGCCTCGATCGGATCGAGTGTTGGAAGCCCCACCTCGCTCATCGCAACAATGTCCCGCGCGGCATCCATGTAACGGTCGCTGCCGCCCGCCGGGTGGCCGGCTGCGGCCCACATTGCATCTGCCCGGTCACGGACACGAACTTCCCAAGCGTCAAAGTCTTCACGGTTCATGATGGCCCCCTTGGCTGATACCGGGGTAACGCGGCCAGGTGCCAGATCGTTCCTTTATGCCTTGGCCGGCTTTTTCCGGGACAGGGCGGACCAAAGCGGACCGATCACCCGCGTTGCCAGCGGGATCAGCAGCACGCCAAGCGCCAGCCCGAACACCCCGTCCAGCGCCGCCGTGACCGTCCAGGTGACAAAGCCCGTCGCGGTTCCAACGGCCGCCGCCGCAGCTTCGGCTATGTGGTGAATGGTGTCATAGGGCCAGGTCCACAGATGTGTCACCTCCAGCCCGTGCAAGACGATGTTGCCACCGACCCACAGCATCGCCGCCGTGCCGACCAGCGACAGCACCGCCATCAGCTTTGGCATTGCCAGCACCAGCCCCCGGCCAAGCGCCCTGCCCCCGCTGGTGCGGCCCGTTGCTGCCAGGTGCAGTCCCACGTCATCCATCTTCACGATCAGCGCCACCGCGCCATAGACAACAAGGGTGATGAACGCCCCGACCACTGCCAGGGTAATGGCCTGCATCCAGAAACTGGGGCTTTCGATGGTGGCCAGAGCAATTGTCATGATCTCGGCTGACAGGATGAAATCAGTCTTGATGGCACCGGCCACCTTTTCCTCTTCCAGATGGGTGGGGTTTTTGGTGTCAAAGTCAGCCTCAACGGCGGCATCCGCGTGGGGCGCAAAGGCATGGGCAACCTTCTCTGCACCTTCAAAGCACAAATATGCACCGCCCAGCATCAGCAAGGGCGTGATGGCCTGCGGCAAAAAGTGGTCCAGCGCCAGAAGGGCCGGAAGCAGCACGATCAGTTTGTTCTTCAGCGATCCTTGCGCGATGTGCCAGATGATCGGCAGTTCCCGTTCGGCGGAAAAGCCGTGCACGTATTTAGGCGTGACGGCAGCGTCGTCGATCACCACGCCCGCCGCCTTGGCCCCCGCCTTGGCCGCCGCCGCCGCGATGTCGTCAATCGACGCGGCCGCCACTTTGGCAATGGCCGCCACATCGTCCAGAAGGGCTAGAAGTCCGCTCATCCAAATCATCCTTGCAACTGCAGCATATATCTAGCGCGACGGCGGTGGCGCGGCAAAGCCCCTCTTCACTCGGTCTTTGCAAATGCCGTATAGACCGCAAGCGTTCCCATTTGCGACAGGCCCAGATGACCAATATCATTGCGCTCTACATCGGGCTGGTCCTGCTGGCCGCCATCGGGCTGGATCTGGTTGCCAATGACGGGGCGGCACTGGTGTTTCTGGGGCACAAGTTTCTGCGGCTGGTGGAATGGGTGGTATTCTGGCGCTGATCGCGTCAAACTAGGGTTGCAATCAGCGGGTATCGGTGGATGTTACCGCTAACAGCGACAAGCAGCGATGTGAGTCGCATCCCGACGGAGGAAAGATCATGACGGTCAAAGTCGCTATCAACGGGTTCGGTCGCATTGGCCGCAACGTGCTGCGGGCTATCGTGGAATCAGGGCGCACCGACATCGAGGTCGTGGCGATCAACGATCTGGGTCCGGTGGAAACCAACGCGCATCTCTTGCGCTATGATTCGGTGCACGGGCGGTTCCCGGCGACGGTCACCACCGGTGCCGACTGGATCGACGTCGGTCGCGGACACATGCTGGTAACGGCGATCAAGAACCCGGCCGATCTGCCGTGGTCGAACGTCGATATCGTGATGGAATGCACCGGCATCTTCACCTCCAAGGAAAAGTGCCAGGCGCATCTTGAGAACGGATCAAAGCGCGTCCTGATCAGCGCCCCCGGCGATGGCGCGGACAAGACCATCGTCTACGGCGTGAACGATGACACGCTGACCAAGGACGACATCGTGGTGTCGAACGCGTCCTGCACCACGAACTGCCTTGTGCCGGTCGCCAAGGTATTGAATGAGGCGATCGGGATTGAAAAGGGGATGATGACAACCATCCACTCCTACACCGGTGACCAGCCGACGCTGGACACAATGCACAAGGACCTTTACCGCGCCCGTGCGGCGGCGTTGTCGATGATCCCCACATCGACCGGGGCCGCCAAGGCCGTGGGACTGGTTCTGCCCGAGCTGAAGGGCAAGCTGGACGGGATTTCCATCCGCGTGCCGACGCCGAACGTGTCCGTTGTCGACCTGAAGTTCATCGCCAAGCGCGCCACCACGGTGGAAGAGATCAATGCAGCGATCCGGTCGGCTGCCGATGGCAAGCTGAAAGGCATTCTTGGCTACACCGAGGAAAAGCTCGTCAGTTCGGACTTCAACCACGATCCACATTCCAGCGTGTTCCACATGGACCAGACCAAGGTGATGGACGGAACCTTCGTGTCGATCCTGTCGTGGTATGACAACGAATGGGGCTTCTCCAACCGCATGGCGGATACCGCTGTGGCGATGGGAAAGCTTATCTGAACCTGTTGAAACTTTTAAAAAAGGGCGCCCAACGGGCGCCCTTTTTTGCTTTCCAAGCCATGCGCCTCACGCATAGCCGCAGCGCAGCATTGGGCGTTGTTTGCGCTATCGGTCTTCCTACATACTGGCCACGCAAGGTGATGTTAGCCTTGCAAGTGAAAGGACGACCAAGATGATTACCGTTATCGACATGGTGAAAACCGCTGCCCGCAATTATGCGGCCTACCGCACCACGCGGGATGAGATTGCCAACCTGCCGCTGGACGTGGCGCTGGATGTGGGCATCTACCCGGGCGACGCCGATCGTATCGCGCGCGAAGTGGTTTACGGCAAGGCTGCCTGAGGGCACGACACGCACAACCATCAACACGACCACGTGGGGGCCTTTGCGGCCCCCTTTGCATGTCAGCCGTACTTGCCCTTCAGCGCCAGAACGACCGGCGGCGTGACGAACTTCGACACATCGCCATGCAGACGGGCGATCTCCTTGACCAGCTTTGACGCTATCGCCTGGCGGCGGGCATCTGCCATCATGAACACTGTCTCGATGCTGGCGTCGAGGGAACGGTTCATGCCAACCATTTGAAATTCATATTCAAAATCCGCCACAGCCCGCAGACCACGAATGATGATGCTGGCCCCCACATCACGGGCACAGTCGATCAGCAGGTTCTCGAACGGGTGAACGACAATCTCACCGCCCGCCTTGGCGGTGATGGCGGCACATTCCGCCTCGACCATCGCGACACGTTCTTCAAGCGTGAAAAGCGGGCCCTTGTCGCGGTTGATCGCCACGCCGATCACCAGCCGGTCCACCAGCGCCATGGCGCGCTGGATGATGTCGACATGGCCCAGCGTTATGGGATCAAAGGTCCCCGGGTAAAGCCCGATGCGCATGGATCGCCCCCCTTGGCCCGTCTGCCCTGTGCCTGCGCACGCAACATTATTGCGCCCGCCAGTGCAAGTGCAATTTCACCAAGGATCAGAAGCCCTTGATCATGCCTTCCAGCGCATCCTTGTCGGCGGCAAGCTCCATCATCCGGGCTTTGACCACGTCCCCAATCGAGATAAGGCCAACCATCTCCTCTCCCTCCATCACCGGCATATGGCGAAAGCGGCCATCTGTCATGCGGCCCAGCACCTCATCCGTCGTTTCAAGACGGGAGCAACTGACGATCTTGGCGGTCATCAGCGTGTCGACCGTATCAGACAGGCAAGCGACCCCCCGGCGGCCAAGTTCGCGCACGATGTCACGCTCGGACAGGATGCCAGCCACACGTTTGCCATCGGGTGACACGATAACCGCCCCGATGCGCCGGCTGGACAACAGCTCTACCGCTTTGGACACCGAGGTTCCGGGCGGAACGGTCACAACGCCATCATCGCCCTTTGATTTGAGGATTTGTTGCACAAGCATGGGACGGCCCCTCCTCCTGACCGGAGTGTAAGGGTCGGACCGGAGCAGGATTCTGTCAAGCGTGCAGTTCACGCGTCCAGACCAGCGCCTCCAGCCGCGCCATCTCGGCCCGGACTTCCCGCGTTAGCTGGTCGGCAAAGCGGTTCAGTCGGTCCAGCCGCCCGTCGCCTTCGTGCCGGATCAGCCAAAAGGCGCGGGTCAGATGGATGTGGTCGGTCAGGACTCGCGTCAGTTCAGGGGCAGACGGCAGCGCAAAGTCATGGACCACACCCACGCCCGCCCCGTGCCGCAGCCAGTTCAGCTGCACCGAGACCGAGTTTGAGGTCAGCGCCGCAGGCCCTGCCCCGATCTCGGCCAAGTAGTCCAGTTCCTTGTCAAAGATCATGTCGGGAATGTAGCCGACGAACCGGTGGTCCAGCACGTCCTGCAGGCAGGTCAGCGGGTGCGCCGCCAGATAGCCGCGGCTGGCCGCAAGGTGCAGGTGGTAATCGGTCAGCTTCTGCACAGTCAGACGGCCAGCCTCAGGCCGGGAAACCGCAATCGCCATGTCCGCTTCGCGTTTGGACAGGTTGAAGACGCGGGGCAGCGCCACGATCTGCACCTCAAGCCCCGGATTGGCATCACAGATCCGGGCCAGCACTTGCGGCAGCAGGTAGTTGGCACAGCCATCCGGCGCACCCAGCCGGATTTGGCCCGTCAGCCCGCCGGGGCCGGACAGGCTTTCGGCGGCGGCAAGCGACGCGCGTTCAGCCGCTTCTGCATGGGGCAGAAGGCGGGTTCCGGCCTCGGTCAGCGCATAGCCTTGTGGAGATTTTGCGAACAGACGCGCGTCAGTCACCTCTTCCAGCCGCGCAATGCGACGGCCCACAGTGGCAGGGTCGATCCTCAGCCCCTTTCCCGCCGCCGAAAGGCTTTCTGCCCGCGCAACGGCAAGGAAAACGCGCAGGTCATCCCAATCCATCCGCAACCCCTGCAATTTTGCAAAACACTTTTGGAATATTGCCGCTTTGTCTGGCGTTTGTGCAAGAGTACAAACGTCCCATCATATTGGGAGGATTCCATGCAAGAGATCGGTCACTGGATCAACGGGCAGCTGGTGAAGGGCACCTCGGGCCGCTTTGCCGACGTCATGAACCCCGCCACGGGTGAGGTTCAGGCCAGGGTGGCACTTGCCACCGTGGCCGAGCTTGGCCACGCAGTTGATGAGGCCGCCAAGGCCCAGATCGGCTGGGCCGCCACCAATCCGCAGCGCCGTGCGCGGGTGATGATGGCCTTTGGCGCTTTGATCAATGAAAACATGGACAAGCTGGCCGAACTTGTGGCGCGTGAGCACGGCAAGACCATCCCCGACGCGAAGGGCGACGTGCAGCGCGGGCTTGAGGTGATCGAGGTGTGCATGGGCGCGCCCGCGATGCTCAAGGGTGAGATGATGGACAGCGCTGGCCCCGGCATCGACCTTTTCGCCATGCGTCAGCCTTTAGGCGTCGTGGCGGGCATCACCCCCTTCAACTTTCCCGCGATGATCCCCTTGTGGAAAATCGGCCCGGCACTGTCCTCCGGCAACGCGATGATCCTAAAGCCCAGCGAACGCTGCCCCTCAACCTCGCTGTATCTGGCGGAACTTCTCAAGCAGGCCGGTCTGCCGGACGGCGTGCTGCAGGTGGTGAACGGCGACAAGGCGGCGGTCGATGGCATCCTTGACCATCCGACCATTCAGGCTGTGGGCTTTGTCGGATCAACCCCGATTGCCCAGTATATCTACGGCCGCGCGGCGACGAACGGCAAGCGCGCGCAGTGCTTTGGCGGTGCGAAGAACCACATGATCATCATGCCGGACGCCGACCTTGACAAGGCCGCCGACGCGCTGGTGGGGGCTGGTTTTGGCGCGGCGGGCGAACGCTGCATGGCAATTTCGGTGGCTGTGCCAGTGGGCAAGGCCACGGCGGATGCGCTGGTCGAAAAGCTGATCCCGAAAATCGAAAAGTTGAAGGTCGGCCCCTATACCGCTGGAAATGATGTGGATTTCGGCCCATTGATTACCAAGCAGGCGCAAGATCGTGTCTTGGGACTGATTGCTTCGGGCGTGGATCAAGGCGCAGATCTGGTGATCGACGGACGCAACCTGAAGATCCAGGGCTATGAGAATGGCTTCTTCGTCGGCCCAAGCCTGTTCGACAACGTCACCCCGGACATGGAGATCTACAGGCAAGAGATCTTCGGCCCTGTGCTGTCAACCGTCCGCGCTGGCAGCTATGACGAAGCGCTCAAGCTGGTGATGGACAACGAATACGGCAACGGCACCGCGATCTACACTGCTGACGGCGACACCGCGCGCGACTTTGCTTCGCGCGTCAACGTGGGCATGGTTGGCATCAACTTCCCGATCCCGGTGCCGCTGTCCTATTTCAGCTTTGGCGGTTGGAAACGGTCGGCCTTCGGTGACCTGAACCAGTACGGGCCGGACGCGTTCAAGTTCTACACCAAGACCAAGACTGTGACCGCGCGCTGGTTCAGCGGCATCAAGGACGGGGCAAGCCTGAACTTCAAGGCGCTGGACTGACGCCACACGCGCTTTGACACTATCCCATTCCGGCACAATCCCGCCGAACGACGCCTAAGGGCCGGTTCGGCGGGGTCAAATTCAAGGAACCTGCACCTTTCGGCGGCGTTGCCTCCCCATGACCACCCCACATGGAGACTTCGCACAATGAAAACCAAGGGCCTTGACGTTCTGTTTTACGACACGCTTAAAGACATTTACTACGCCGAGCGTAAGCTGCTGAAAGCCTTGCCGAAGATGGCACGTGCCGCACAGTCCGACGACCTGACCGCCGCTTTCACGGCCCACAAGGCCGAGACCGAAGACCAGAAGGCCCGGCTTGACCGGGTCTTCGAAATCCTTGGCAAACGTGCTGCCGGCAAGACCTGCCCGGCCATCGATGGGATTCTTGAGGAAGGTGATGAAATCCTTGAAGAATACAAGGATTCGTCAACCCTTGATGCCGGACTGATCGCAGCAGCACAGGCCGTCGAAAACTATGAAATCGCCCGATACACCGCCCTGCACGCTTGGGCAAAGGCGCTTGGCCATGAAGAGGCGGCAACGCTTCTGGCGGAAACCCTGGCGGAAGAAACGGCAGCCCGCGGCAAGCTGGAACAGATGATGAAATCCCATCTTCCGGACATGTCGATCGCCGCCGAATAATCACTACCCGCTGCCCCCCCGACCGCCTGGGGGGCAGCGGCCTATTCTGCGGCCATCTTGCGCGGTTTCAGCAGGTCTTTCAGATAACGACCGGTATGGCTGTCCGCGACCTTGCAAATCGCCTCTGGCGTTCCGGTGGCGACAATCAGACCGCCGCCGTCGCCGCCCTCAGGACCGATGTCGATCACCCAGTCGGCGGTTTTCACCACATCCAGATTGTGTTCGATGACCACAACTGTATTTCCCTGATCCACCAGGGAATGGAGCACTTCCAACAGTTTGCGCACGTCTTCGAAGTGCAGTCCCGTCGTTGGTTCATCCAGAATATACAACGTCCTGCCCGTGGCACGACGCGCGAGTTCTTTTGACAGCTTTACCCGCTGCGCCTCGCCACCGGAAAGCGTGGTGGCCTGTTGGCCAACCTTGATGTAGCCCAGACCCACCTCACACAGCGCATCCATCTTCTCGCGGATCGCGGGGACAGCCTGGAAAAATCCTTTCGCATCTTCGCACGTCATATCAAGAACGTCGGCTATGCTTTTGTTCTTGAACTTGACTTCCAAAGTCTCACGGTTGTAACGCTTGCCTTTGCAGGTCTCGCACGTCACATAGACATCGGGCAGGAAGTTCATCTCGATCTTTAGGACGCCGTCACCCTGACAGGCCTCACACCGCCCCCCCTTGACGTTAAAGCTGAACCGACCGGGCTGATAGCCACGGGTCTTGGATTCCGGCAGACCGGCGAACCAGTCACGGATCGGGGTGAAGGCACCGGTGTAAGTTGCGGGATTTGACCGCGGTGTCCGCCCGATCGCGCGCTGATCAATGTCGATCACCTTGTCGAGGTGTTCAAACCCCTTGATCGTTTCACAAGGTGCCGGCGTCTCATGCGCACCGTTCAGGCGCATGGCCGCAGTCTTGAACAGGGTCTCGATCGTCAGCGAGGATTTGCCACCGCCCGAAACACCGGTGACGCAGACGAACATGCCCAGCGGGAATTCGGCGGTCACGTTCTTGAGGTTGTTGCCCGTCGCGCCCACGACCGTCAGTTTCTTGCCATTCCCCTTGCGCCGGACCTTCGGCACGGCAATCTCGCGCGCGCCGGACAGGTATTGCCCCGTCAGGCTTGCCGGATCAGCCGCCACCTGCGCCGGGGTGCCGTGGCTGACGACCGTTCCGCCATGCACGCCCGCCCCCGGGCCCATGTCGAAGACATAGTCGGCCTCGCGGATAGCATCCTCATCATGTTCGACCACCAGAACCGTATTGCCCGCGTCGCGCAGGTTCTTCAGCGTGGTCAGAAGCCGGTCATTGTCGCGTTGGTGCAGGCCGATGCTGGGTTCGTCCAGCACATAAAGCACTCCGGTCAACCCAGACCCAATCTGGGATGCCAGCCTGATCCGCTGCGACTCCCCGCCCGACAGGGTTCCCGCAGCGCGGCTCATCGTCAGGTAGTTTAGACCGACATTCACAAGGAAACCAAGGCGTTCGCGGATTTCCTTCAAGATCGCCTTGGCGATTTCGTTCTGCTGTCTGGTCAGCGTTTCGGCCACGCCTTCGATCCATGCATAGGCCTCGGTGATCGACATCTGCACGATCTGGCCAATGTGCAAGGTGGCGATCTTGACTGCCAAAGCCTCGGGCTTGAGGCGGTAGCCGCCACAGGCTCCGCAGGCGCGGTTGGCCTGAAAACGCTCCATGTCCTCACGGCTCCAGGCGCTGTCCGTCTCGCGGTAGCGGCGTTCCATGTTGGGGATGATCCCCTCATACACGCGCTTGACCTGATAGACCCGGCCGCCTTCGTCATAGCGGAACTGGATTTCCTCGTTCTTCGAGCCGTGCAGGAAAAGGTCCTTCACCGTGTCGGGCAGGTCTTTCCACTTGGTCTTGAGGGCGAACCCATAGTGCTTGGACAGCGCCTCCATCGTCTGGGTCAGGTAGGGCGATTTTGACTTTGACCACGGCGCGATGGCGCCTTGCATCAGGGTCAGGTTCTGATCGGGGACGACCAGGCGTTCGTCGAAGAACAGTTCCATCCCCAAGCCATCGCAGACAGGGCAAGCGCCGAAGGGGGCGTTGAAGCTGAACAGGCGCGGCTCGATCTCGGCGATGGTGAAGCCGCTGACAGGACAGGCGAATTTTTCGGAATAGGTGATGCGTGTAGGGTCAGCGCCTTCGGCCACATCGGCAAGCTCCACCACCGCGATCCCGTCAGCCAGGTTCAAGGCGGTGCGGAAGCTGTCCGCCAGCCGCGTCTCGATCCCCTCTTTCACGACGATCCGGTCAACCACCACGTCGATGTTGTGGCGGAATTTCTTGTCCAGAACCGGCGGATCCTCAAGCTCATGGAAGGTGCCGTTGACCTTGACGCGCTGGAAGCCCTGTTTGCGCAGATCCAGGAACTCTTTCTTGTATTCGCCCTTGCGGTCCCGGATGATCGGAGCAAGCAGGTACGCGCGGGAGCCTTCGGGCATCGCCATCACGGCATCCACCATGTCCTGAACCTGCATCGCGGTGATCGGCAGGCCAGTGGCGGGGGAATAGGGCGTACCGACGCGGGCAAACAGCAAACGCAGGTAGTCGTAGATTTCCGTCACCGTTCCCACCGTAGACCGCGGGTTTTTCGAGGTGGTCTTCTGTTCGATCGAGATCGCCGGCGACAGGCCCGAGATGTGGTCC
>JANPJU010000004.1:0-39419 GCA_031425675.1 Paracoccaceae bacterium
TATTGGTCTGACGCGGGCGGCTGCGGTTGAATGCGTGGCCAAGGGCGTCCGGGTGAACTGCAACAACCCCGGCCCCATCGACAGCCGCATGAAGACCTCAATCGAAAAAGGGCTGGGTGCCAAGGCGACCGAAGTTCATGACGCATTCGCCGCCACCATCCCGATGCAGCGCTATGGCACACCAGACGAAGTAGCGGGGTTGGTTGCGTTTCTGGCGTCGGATGATGCGGGATACATCAATGGCGGGGCCTATGCGGTCGACGGCGGCCTGACGGCTGGCTGATTACTTCAGCAGCGGCCCGTCATGGTCGAGATAAGCCTTGTCGAATTCGGCCAAGGTGACCAGCCCGTCGAAGTTGTCGAAGGTGACGCGACCGTTCTGGAAGGTCAGCAAGCCCTCTTCACGCAACTGGCGCAGTACACGGTTCACATGCACCGCACTGAGGCCAAGGGCATCGGCCATCATGTATTGCGACAGCGGACAGGCGTAGCCTTCGTTGGTGCCGAGTCCCACCAGCTTCAGCCGTGCCCCAAATTCCAGCAGATAATGCGCCATGCGTTCCAACGCGTTGCGCCGCCCGATGCCGACAAGATGTTCAACTACCATTGCCTCGTCCCGGGACGCGGCCCAAAGGACAGCGGTGGCCAGACGCGGGGTTGTGGCGAAAGCGTCCAAGAGGTCGGTGATGATTACCTCGGACGCCTCGACCGGAGTGACGGGTTCGATGTTGTGGTCGGCTGTGCGGAACAGCACTGACCGCAGGCCCAGAAAATCACCCGGGATCTGGAAATCAACGATCTGCCGGGTGCCGTTGGGCAGGATCTTGTAAGAACAGACCCAGCCCTTGGCGAGGATGTAGGCGGACTGGTTTTCTTGTCCCTGATGCACAAGATCGACGCCCACCGCGAACCTGCGCCTGCGATGGTGCAGGCGGTCAAGCATGCCAAGGTCTTCGTGCGTCAGTGCGACGAAGGCTCCCAGTTTCCGGGCGAGGGGGCTGTCCTGGATCACGGCATGAAATCTCATCGAAGGTGCGGGGCAAAGCTATCACACAGGACAAGCGTGATGTGATGCTTTTGGCAACCAAAAGACACAGACACGCTGATTTCGATCAGCCCAACCGATATTAACTCTGCCAGACTGGCTCAGGTTCCTGCGTTGTTGACCATGGGGGCCATGACCAAGCGCAACATTGGAAAGATACGTCACGATGGCCCAAGTGTATGATGTCTCCGGCACTGCCGCCCTTGCGATCTGCGAATCGCTTCTGCTGGCGCTGAACGACCGCAACATCCTGCCGGAAGCCGAGATTGTCGGGATCTTGAAGGATGCCGCCGCCGCGCATCACCACACACCGAGGGACGATGGCCGGACCGATCTTCACGCGGCGGTAGAGGCGTTGATCAACGGCATTCTGGCGGGAGGCAATTCGGTGCGGCGTCGGTAGGTCAGGGCTTACTCGACGGCAAGAATCCCCACAAACCGTTCACCGATCCTGTGGCGCAGGTCCTGCGGTTCGGCCTCCATCGACTTGGCCATGGCGTGTAGGTGGCGGCGTGCGTCATGCAACTGGTCGATCAGTTCGATGACCACCGCCAACCCTTCGCCGTCAAACCCGAAACTGTCGGCCAGTTCGCACAGCAATGCCAGCCGTGCGACGTCATCCTCGCGAAATACTGGCCCGAAGGAAGAGGCTGTTGGCACCACAAGGCCCGCATCAATGAACGTCGCAAGGACGGTTTCAGACAGACCCGGAACTGCGGCAAAGGTCTGATGTCGGGTGAAATAGATTGTCATTCCGGCACTTCCTCCATCATTGCATTGCGGGGGTCACAGGTCTGGGTCTTTCGCCAACCAGCCATGAATTCCGACAGGGCGGCGTCGATCATGGGCGGGGCAACGATGCGCAACTCGACCAGCGCATCGCCCGACTTGCTGTTGGCCCGCGTCACATCGCGCCCGCGCAGTCGCAAGATGCGTCCACTGCTGGCCCCTTTGGGGATCGTCACGCTGACCGGTCCGTCGATGGTGGGGGCGGTGACCTTGAGGCCAAGCACGGCCTCGTCAATCGTAATCGGCAAGATGAGTGCGATGTCGTCGCCGTCGCGCCGGAACACTGGATGCAGGGCCACCTGCACTGTCACCAGCGCATCTCCCGCAGGCCCGCCGTCATAGCCGAGACCCCCTTGCCCGCGCAGGCGGAGGGCGCGGCCATCGATTAAGCCCTTGGGGATCTGGACGTCAAGATTGCCGCCTCCGGGCAGGGATGCGCGTCATGGCCCCTAGCGCCGCATCCAGAAACGGCACCTCCAGCGTGTAGCGCAGATCAGCACCGGATTTGGCAAAACTAGGGTCGCCGCCCCGCGCGCGCTGGCGCAGGATATGGGCAAAGACGTCGGAAGGATCGCCATAGTCACCAAAACCACGGCCCTGACTGGCAGCCTCGGCATGGTCACGGTAAAAAGCCCGGGGCGGGCGTTCGGCACCGGTCGCGTCAATCTCGCCCGCGTGTATCTGCGTCCTTCAGCAGGTCATGCGCTGCTGTCACCGCCTTGAACCGGGCCTCTGCCCCCGCATCATCCGGGTGCAGGTCAGGGTGCGAGGTGCGCACCAGCTTGCGGTAAGCTTTCTTGACGTCTGCCGCCGTGGCCGTGCTTGTCAGACCAAGAGCTGCATAGGGATCGGCACTCATCCTGTCCTCAATCCAGCAAACAACTGCACGAAAACAGAAGGTCAGTCCAAATGCTTTGATGCAGATCAGTATGACTCAGCCAGACTGACGTGGATCAAGAAAGACGATAGGCGAAATGCGTATCGTTGATCGATCGGATCAGGAAGGGTCATGCGATGATGAACGGCTACAACATGGGCTAAGGCGGCATCTGGATGGTTGTTGTCGTCGTTCTGATGATTCTGGCCATCGCTGCCCTGGTCAAGTACCGGCGCAAATGAAGGATTTGCCGATGAAACCGATCACAGGCGGGCAGGCGAACGCAATCGACTCGGTCTGCGGCATGACCGTGACGCAGATACTCGACACGCGGACCGAAAGTCATGGTGGGTCGGACTTCCATTTCTGTTCCGAAAAGTGCCAGACCAATTCAAGGCCGACCCGTGGTTTTACGCTAGCGGCCGGGCCTCGGTCGCAGGGCATGCGGTAGCGGTCGCCGCCCAATACACCTGCCCGATGCATCCGCAAATCCTGCAGGACGAGTCCGGCAACTGCCCGATCTGCGGCATGACGCTGGAGCCTGTGGTCGCATCGGACACGCCCTCGCCGGAACTGGCCGACTTCACTCGGTGGATGTGGATTTCAGCCGCGGCGGCGGTGCCCCTGGTGATTCTGACAACGGGCGAAACGGTCGGCCTGCCAGCACGCGACTGGGTCGGACACGTGGCGGCGGGCTATCTGGAATTTGCGCTGGCGACATCGATTGTCCTGTGGGCCGAATGGCCCTTCTTTCAGCGCGGCTGGGCTTCGGTGATCAATCGCAGCCCGAACATGTGGACGCTGATTTCCATCGGCGTGCTGGCTGCCTATGGCTATTCCGTGTCGCCACGTTCCTGCCAGGTTTGTTCCCACCAGAGTACCAGATGGGCATGGGTGTCGGCACCTATTATGAGGCGGCGGCGGTGATCGTGGCGCTGGTCTTCGTGGGCCAGGTGCTGGAACTGCGCGCGCGCGAACGCACCGGCGAATCCGCTGACGGGGGGACGATCAACAAGAACGGCTCGCTCGTCATGCCCGCGGGCCGCGTCGGAGCAGATACGGTCCTGGCGCAGATCGTGGCGATGGTGTCGAACGCCAAACGGTCGCGTGCGCCGATACAAGGCGTGGCCGACAAGAACGCATCGGTATTCGTGCCGGTGATTCTGGTCATAGCCGTTGCCGCCTTTGCCGAATGGATGATCTGGGGTCCGGCCCCGGCGCTGGCCTATGCCATCACGGTGGCGGTGTTAGTGCTGATCATCGCCTGTCCCTATGCGCCAGGCCTTGCCACACCCATCTCGATCACCACAGCAACAGGGCGGGGGGCGCAGGCGGGCGTGCTGATCAACGACGCCGAGGCGTTGGAGCGGATGGCGAGTGTCGATACCCTGATCATTGACAGGACAGGGACGCTGACAATTGGCAAGCCTACGCTGACCAATGTGGTGGTGCTGGCCGGGGTGGACGAAGCCACAATCCTGACGCTGGCGGCAGCACTGGAAAAAGGGTCAGAGCATCCCTTGGCCGAGGCGATTGTGGCTGGGGCCAGGGAACAAGGTATTGTGGCTGAGAAGACGGTCGGGTTTCAGGCGCTAACGGGCAAGGGCGTGCAGGGCACGGTCAGTGGCCGCAAGGTGGCCCTCGGGCAACGCCGCAATGATGCAGGACATGGGGCTCGATCCGCAAACGGCCGAGGCGCAGGCTGACACCTTTCGTGCAAAAGGCAAGACGGCGATGTTTGTCGCCGTGAATGGTGTGCTTGCAGGCATTGTGGTCGTGGCCGACCCGGTGCGCGAAACGACCGCCGACGTAATCAAGGACCTGCATGCGCAGGGCCTTCGCATCATCATGGCTACGGGCGACAACGAACGCACCGCGCGGGCGGTAGCGGACGCCTTGGGGATTGACGAAGTGCGTGCAGGCGTCATGCCGGATGACAAGCGCGCCCTGGTCGAACATTTGCGCTCCGAGGGGCACCGCGTGGCCATGGCAGGGGACGGCGTGAACGACGCGCCCGCCCTTGCCGCCGCCGATGTCGGAATCGCGATGGGGGCCGGGGCCGATGTTGCAGTGGAAAGTGCCGGGTTGACGCTGCTCGGCGGGGATCTCATGGGAATCCTACGCGCGCGCACTCTGGCGCGTGCCACCTGCGCAACATCAAGCAAAACCTGTTTTTCGCCTTCGCGTACAATGCCATCGGCAATCCGGTTGCGGCAGGAGTCTTGTACCCATTCACGGGCACGTTGATATCTCCAATGATTGCGGCGGCGGCGATGAGCCTGTCGTCAGTGTCCGTCATCACCAACACTCTGCGGCTGCGTCGAGTGCAGTTGTAGGTGTCGCCATCGAGGTAAGCTTTTGGGCAAGACATTTCGATGGGCTACCCCCGAAAATCGGACAGTGACGGAAGCTGCGATCTGAGGTCTGCTGATTCCCAAGACGAGGAAATCAGCACATGTCGAAACGCGGGAACCGTGACGTGGCGTTCAAGGCGCGTGTTGGCTTGGAGGCGCTGAAGGGCGAGCGCAGGGTGTCGGAATTGACGACGGCCAATCAGATCCATCCGCCGATGATCCACCAATGGAAGATGGCATTGCTGGAAGGTGTAGCAGGCACCTTTGAACGCGGGAGCAAAGCAGCGGCCACCACAGAGATCGCCGAGGACACGGTCCGTGACCTGCATCCCAAGATCGGGGAGATGGCTGTCGACAACGATTTTTTGTCACGAAAGCTCTGGTCCTGGACCGCCAAGTGAGGCGGAGCATGACCGAGCGGCCCAATCAGGTCGAAGCGCCGACTTGCCTTGCTTCCCCATGCGCAAGGGCTTCCTCTATTTGGTCTCCATCATGGACTGTTTCACCCGAAAGGTTCTGGATTGGCGCATCTCCAACACGCTGGAGGCCGAGTTCTGCCTCGATGCGCTGAACGATGCCATCCACAAGTTCGGCCCACCCGAGCTCATGATTGACGATCAAGGGCCGCAGTTCACCTCCTTCCACTGGACCGACGGGCTGACGCGGGCCAAGACCAAAGTCTCGATGGACGGAAAAGCTAGGTATCGCGACAACATCTTCATCGAGCGTCTCTGGAGATCCCTGAATGCGTCTACCTGCACACCCGGGAAACCGGCTCACAAGTCACGGCCGGCTTGGACGCTGGATTTCCATCTACAACCACCAGCCGCCACACGCCGCCAATGGCGGTCAACCGCCCGCCGTGTTGGACGTCAACAGCATTGAAACCGATCAGCAGGCGCGGGACGTAGCTTAACTTGGCCGGAAATCTGTCCTAAAGATCGGGGAGTATCTCACGACCATGACGCTCGGCCGCCGACGTCAGGCGAAATCCCAAGGGCGTTTTTGCGTCACCGTCAGGGCTTGCGCCCGAATATGCATGGAGAATTGATCGTTCGAAGTCCGTTAACATGTCACATGTTCGGTGTGCGATCGAAGCACGCCCGCCAGCCCCAATGCCGCCTTCGCAACAGTCATGCTGTCATCGAAGCCACGCGGCAGGACCTCGATCCGGTGAACCTCGCGCTGGCCAACCATCGGGAAGGGGGTAGGAGTATCGCCAGAGCGACGCACTCGGCCCTCAGCAGCCGTTCAGCGTGGTTTGCATGCCGCGGCGCGGCTTCCGCAAAGCGGCCGTTCTATCTGCCCGTAGTATTTGCTGTCTTGCAATGGTGCCGATGCGACCGGACGGACGTTCCATGGCGCCTGAGAGGCAGGAAGTATGTGCCCGTTGACACGATGAGCAGACATGCGCACCCGACGCCCTGCAAGAAGTGAGGTCCCAATTTAGCGCAGAAGTTTCAACGCAATGCGCGGTGTTTGAACTTGATCTGGGCCAGCGGCGGTCGTCGACCTTAGGGCACCGCTCGATTACGTTCCGAGATGTAGCTCGAATGCCGCGCTTGCCATATTGGAGCCTATCCACAGCAAGTCCTCACGGCCATTGATCATCCCAAATCTGACCGCAAAAGAAGGGGCGACGGCACCAGGAGAAGTTCGTTCGCCACAAGTAGTCATGTGTGTCGAAAGACTTCTCACAGCGACTGTGTTCCGCGCTTTCTTTTTTGGACACGGTGTAAGGCTATACAACTGGATCGTTTCTTTCCACATGACAAAACTGGCTGCCAACCATCGTTTTACCCAGTCCTGAAACTACAGTCCGGCGGACTCACCGGTCTCGATCCTGCAGATTTTTTCCGCCGTTCGGCTTTCCTGGCGCCCGACGATCTTGGGTGTGGTCAGCCTATGCCAAGCGCCCTCAAATGCCCGGACAGGGCCTTTGCTGCTGTGCTGAATGAGGGAACCAACGACTGTAAATGCCGTCAGGTTTTCGTGACACTGATCTGTTGTTGATGGATTAATTCTGCTGCCGGTTTGGCTTTCAATGCCTCAATCAGGATGGCAGCAAGGGCAAGCCCCCCCGTCAGCGCCCACAGATGCCACAAGGTTTGGGCCAGATCCGGCAACCTGGCACCCATCTGGCTGACGCGGACCAACCCGTCTATCGCGGGAGTTGAAGGCACAAACTGCGCCATGCCATTAAGGAAAGGCGGAATTGCTTCAACGGGCCAGGCAAAACCGGACAGAAAGAAAAACGGCAACCCCACTGCCAGCAGCACCACTTGCACCACCGCGCCCGATCTGAACACGGCAGCCACGCACTGGGCCAGAAGGCCCACCGCAAGCACGAACGGCAGCCCGATTGCAAGGACATCGCCGACGTGGCCAAGGTTCGGTAGGTCGTACAGGGCGGGCAGCACGATCAGATAGACCGGCAGCAATACCGCATATATCGCGACCCAAGCCACCATGCGCCCCAGAACAAGCCACACCGGATGATCGCCGCCGGGCCTGCGCCGGGTGGCGGTCAGCGCCAGACCCATCAGGATTGTCTGCTGCAAGATCAGCACGAAAGCCGCAGGCAGCACATAGGTGGCATAGCTTGCAGCGGGGTTGAACAGCGCCACCTCAACCTGATTGGCCGGGCTGACCTGCGCCCGCGCCACGCCAAGGCCTGCGCCGGAAGCCATCAGCCGCGCCACCTCAACCTCGGCTCCCATCTGGCGGATCGGGACGGCGGCGCCTTGCATTACGCGCTGATACATCAGGAAATAACTGGCATCGGCATAGACCGCGACCGGGCTTTGCCGACCGCGAAGGAGGTTGCGTTCAAAGCCTTCGGGGATCAGCAACACGCCATAAGCTCTGCGTTCCTGCACCAGCCGGATCGCCTGTGCCATGTCGCTTGCATCGGTGCTGATCGCCACCGCCTCGGACGCATCGACACGGCGGACAAGGTCAGCCGAGGTGGTCGTGCGGTCCTGATCGATCAGCACCACCGGCACATCGCGCAACAGTTCAGCCCGGTAGGGCAACGGATAGATCACCGCATATATCACCAGCGATACCAGCAGGATCGACCTGACCTGACTGTCGGCAAAGACCGCCCGCAGTTCATCCAGCATGGCGCGCCAGACCGCTGTCATGCGGCAACCTTCAGGTTCCGGCGCAGCCGCGCCAACTGCGCCAGCACAAGGGCCGCCAGCCCCAGCACGATAAGCGCCAGCCAAAGCACCGGCCAGAACGACACTTCGACCGGGGTGTCGCGCAAGGACTGGTCAATGCGCAACTGCACATACCATGTGCCGGGGATCATCGCACCCCAGGCTTGGGCCAGAGGCGACATGGCCTCACGCGGGAAGCCAAGGCCCATGAAGCCGAAGGCGGGGGCGGTGATGACGGCGATGATGCTGGCCGCCGTCCCCATATCGCGCGTCAGCACAAAGGCCACCGCGCCGATCAGTTGTGCCGCCAGCACAAACAGCACCGCCCCCGCTGCCATCAAGGGCAGCGATCCGCGCAAGGGCACGTCCAGCCAGCCATAAAGCGCCACATCCGACAAACCCAGGATCAGCAGAAAGACGGCCGTATAGGGCAGGATCTTGCCCACCATCGCAGGCAACAGCCCGCCCGCCAGCCGCACCAGATTTTGCGGGTCGCGGCCAGGACCGAAGTCAAGCGAGATGGCATAGGCCGTCCCCGCAGCGGCGATGATCTGCAGGATTGTCGGCACCAAAGCCGCGAGCAGGAAATGCACATAGTCAAACGCCGGGTTGAACAGCGCATGCGCCTGCAACGGGATTGGCTGCACTGCCGTCCGCGCCTGCGTCGGTGCCTCGCCCTGTTCCTCACGGATCGAGACGCGCAGCCCGGCAAGTGCCGTTTCGATCGCCCCGCGCGCGCCCCGCGCGACCAGCGACCCCGCGCTCATGTGCTGGTTGTCATAAAAGGTTACGATCTCGGGCCGATCACCGCGCGTCACGTCCCGCTCAAGGCCCGCAGGAAGCCAGACCGCCCCGCGCACGGCCCCTGACACGATCAGCGCGCGCGCCTCGGACAGGCTTAGCGCCTGATGCGTCACCCGCACCTCGGGGGCTGCATCCAGCATCCGGGTGATGCTGCGGGAGAGGTCGGACCGGTCCAGATCGACCACCGCCACCGCCATGCCGGTGGGGATGCCCGCACGAAAAATGCCGGTCAGCAGCGCGATCATCAGCACCGGCAACAGAACCACCAGCCCCAGTAAAGCTGGGCGGTGCAGCAGCAGGCAGAACTCACGCAGCATGAGCCGGCCCACCCCGGCCTACTCCCCCAGCGTGATCAGCGCCGACATGCCGGGCCGCAAGCCGGGCAGCGGCGTGGTGGCACTGGCGCGCAGTTCGAAGCTGCGCAGATCAAAGTCCCCCGTGGCGCGCGTGGCTCGCCAGCTTGCGAACTGACCCTGTACGTTGATCAGGGTAATCGTGGCCTCAACCTCGGTATCCAGTGCGGGCACCCGCACCGACAGGCTGTCCCCAACCTTCAAGCCGGCCAGCAGATCCTCGCGCAGGTTGAAGGTGAACCACGCACTGTCCAGATCAACGATGGTGAAAAGCGGCGTTCCGGGCCCGATGTTTTCGCCGGGTTCGATCAGGCGCGCTGAAATCTCGCCTGCCATAGGCGCGGTTACGATCAACTCGTCCAGATCGGCCTTCCGTTGCGCCAGCGCGGCCTCGGCTTGCGCGACCTGCGCTGCCGCCACGGCACGCTCTTCCGGCGATGCACCCGCGCGCGCCAGATCAAGCTGCGCTTGCGCTGCCTCGACCCGGCGGGTCGCGGTTTCAACATTACGGACGGACTGGTCCAGCAGCGTCTGCGGACGAAGGCCTTGTATCGACAGTTCGGTGTCGCGGGCGATCTGTTCCGTTGCCAGACGCAGGTCCGCCTCGGCCAAGGCAAGGTCAGCTTCGCGCGCCCGGATCAGCTCGGGGCGGGTGGCTCCTGCTGCCGCTTCGGAGGCGCGCGCCACCTCCAACCCTGACGCAGCAGTGGCGTGCGCGGTGACAAGCTGGGGATTGGACAGGGTAACAAGAAGCATGCCAGCTTCGATCGGCTCGCCAAGGTCTACCGTTACCTCTCCCACGCGCCCGGACGCGCGGGACGACACGTCGACGCGCGGTGCCGCCACTTCACCCTGGATCAGCAAAGGGCCAGGACGCGTGACCCACCAGACACACCCCGCGACCACCAGCGCAAGTGCGCCAAGCACCACGAACGGCAACACCGGATTGGATGATGTGGGTTTTGGCTCGGTCACGAAAACACCTCTGAATCATCAGCGAGAAGCAAATCCACTGACCAACACCTAAAGGACACCCCGTCGCGCAACAACAGAAGTCGTCGAACCAAGACGCAACGCAAATGAATAAACTTGCTCCTGGCCGCGAAGTGGATCACCGGAAGGGCCCGCAAAACAGGGCAAGGATGACGCGTGGCTTCGATTTATGCCTCGTGCCCCTCTCCATGCCGCCCAGCCCCCCCTTGACCAGAGCGATTTCAATCTCACCCACAGGTCGTTCAAGACCTGTCAGGTCAAAGCAGTCCCAGCAATGTTCGAGCCGCTTCTTCTGACGACGCGGGGTTCTGTCCGGTCACCAGCTTGCCGTCGATCACCACGAAGGACGCCCAGTCAGCACCCTTTTCATACACGCCGCCGTTGGCTTTCAACATGTCCTCGACCAGAAAAGGCACCACATCGGTCAGACCTGCGGCTTCCTCTTCGGTATTGGCGAACCCGGTCACGGTCTTGCCCGACACCAGCGGTTTGCCGTCTGCGCCTTTTGGGTGCTTGAAGACGGCGGGCGCGTGACAGACTGCGGCAACGGGGCGGTTGGAGGCGGCAAAAGTTTCGATCAGCTTGATACTGTTCGCATCTTCGGCCAGATCCCAAAGCGGTCCGTGACCGCCGGGGTAGAAGACTGCATCATATCCGTCTGCCGAAACGGTGGACAGTACGGCCGTATTCGCCAGCGCCTTTTGAGCGGCCGCATCGCCCTTGAAACGTGTTGTCGCCTCGGTCTGCGCGTCGGCCGCGTCACTAGTGGGGTCCAACGGCGGCTGGCCGCCCTTTGGTGAGGCAATCGTTACATTCGCCCCCGCATCCTTGAACACGTAATAAGGTGCCGCGAACTCTTCGAGCCAGAACCCGGTTTTCTTGCCTGTGTCGCCAAGTTTGTCATGTGATGTGAGGACCATGAGAATGTTCACGGAAGATACCCTTTCAAAATTGCAGTATTTCAGGCGCCGAGCTTTACGACACGTTTGCCGAAGGCTTCGCCTTTCAGAAGCCCAACGAACGCCGCAGGGGCCAGTTCCAGACCGTCGATCATTTCTTCGCGATACTTGATCCTTCCTGCCTTTACCCAGTCGCCCATCTGCTTTGCGAACTCGGGGTAAAGGGGACCAAAGTCATCGAAAACGATGAAACCACGCAAGGTCATTCGCTTGCGGAGGATTGTACCAAGCAGCTGGTTCATCCGATCCGGGCCATCCGGAAGCGTGGTGGCATTGTATTGCGAGATCAGGCCGCAAACCGGGATGCGGGCGTTCGGGTTCAACAGCGGCAGAACCGCATCGAACACCGCGCCGCCGACATTCTCGAAATAGATGTCGATGCCATTCGGCACCGCGGCATTCAGCATATTCGGGAACCCGGCGGCCTTGTAGTCGATGCAGGCATCGAAACCGAGGGTGTCAACCACATGGGCGCATTTCTTTGCCCCGCCCGCAATCCCTACGACTTGCAGGCCGAGGATCTTGCCGATCTGACCGACGGTTGCCCCAACCGGGCCGCTTGCCCCGGCGACAACCAAAGTCTCGCCCGCTTTCGGCTTTCCGATCTGCGTAAGGCCCGCCCATGCGGTCAGGCCCGGCATCCCCAGCACACCCAGGGCCCAGGACGGGTTTTCAGGCGACTTTCCCATATTGATCACACCGCTGCCATCGGACAGGGCATAATCCTGCCAGCCGCCAAACGCCTGCACCCAGTCCCCCGCCGCAAAGCCCTCCACGAAGGATGACATGACTTGCGCCACGGTTCCCCCGACCATCACGGCTCCGATCGCGACCGGCGCGGCATAGGACGGCGCATCGCTCATCCGGCCGCGCATGTAGGGGTCAAGCGAAAGATATGCGTTGCGCAGCAGCATCTGCCCCTTGCCGGGGGTCGGGATGTCCTCGGTTTCAAGCCGAAGGGTGCTGTCGTCCGGCTCGCCCTTGGGACGTTTGGCTAGGACGAACTTGCGGTTCGTGGAATCGGATTGCGTCATGGTTCGGGGTCCTTTCGGGAAGCGCGATGCGCCGGAAATCGCAAGCTGTTCTTGATGGACGGATCGCTGCCGGCGTCGCCAAGTCAGGCAGATTGCAATCCTGTGCCACGCCGTCGAAACGACCAGTAATGGCGGCGTCAGCCAAGACATGCGCCACATCCGAGCGACCCGCGCGCGAGGCGGTTGCGGATTTATCGACGGTTTCGCCAATGAACACATCCGCTGCGCGCCCGTCATCGGTCAACGCCACCGGACGCAGGATCGCGTAAGTTAGACCGGAAGCCATCAGGTGCTGGTCGGCCGCGTGCTTGGCTTTCAGGTAATGCGCAAGCTTTCCGGGCGACGAGGATAGGCATGCTCATCTGGTATCTTCCATAGGTTGAGCGGCGGGTCCGCATGTTAATGGCGCAAAGACCCACACAGGATTTGGTCAGGCAAGTGCCAGCCAAAGGGCCGCAGACATCAATCCTGCGGGCAAGGCATTCCCGCAGCCGTCCAGACGGCCATGTCTCGCAGGTGAGCCTCCAGCCCGCCGGGTGCCGGCTCGCGCCCCGCGCCGGGGTTGAATCCCCAAGTGATAAACCCGATCACCTCGGCGTCATGGGTGATATGCTCGATCAGACCTGCCGCGTCGCGACCGCCGTTTCGGGCCGGATCGCGCATCTGTGAGCAGATTTCGGCGCTGGTCTTGTCGACCCACTGAAATTCAACCGGCGCCAGCTTCCAATCCATCCCGGTGTGAGGCGCGGCATGGGGCACCGTATTGGGGCGGGTGGACGTAACGTGACAGGTGCTGCACGACAGGCCCTCCGCCCCGATGCGGCTGATGCCAGCATTCACGGCCATGATGTGGGGTTGCGACGGCTGATCAGGGGCAAGCTGTTGCAGCGGGATGTGGTCTGGGCCGACATGGCAATTGATGCACCGCGGGTGCGTCACCACCTCAAGTATACGCTCCCACGAAGCGTTGCCCTCGATCAATGTCACACTGCCCGGCTGGGGCAATGCGCTTGTGTCCAGCTCCTGCCCGTCTTCCGCCAGTGCGACACCGGCGACCAAAAGGCAAAGCATGCCGATGAAAGTGCGCGTGGCGTTCATGCAAAAGTCATCGTATTTGAGAACGGCATCTCGCGCAGTCTTTGGCCCGTGGCCGCAAAGATTGCGTTGCCAAGGGCGGGTGCTGCGACGGCGGTTGCCGGCTCTCCCAAACCACGCACTTGTGCGGCTTGGCCTAGAAGGCGCGCTTCGATCTGTGGGGATTGGTACATGCGCATGCCCTCATAGTTATGAAAATTGGTCTGGATCGGGGCATGATCTGCGTAAGTCAACTCGCAGTTCATGGCGTGGGCAAGGCCGAAGATCAGCGAGCCGGTCAGCTGCGCCTCAGCGTTGACTGGGTCGTAGACGAAGCCACAATCTGCGGCGACCCAGGCCTTTTCGATCCGGATACCGCGATCAGACAAGGCGACCTCAACCACCGCCGCGACCGGCACGCCGTGGGCATAGGCAAAAGCAATGCCGCGACCGCGATCTGGGCCAACAGCAGTCCCAGCCCAACTGCACATCTCGGCCACCGCTTCGATCACCCGGCGCGAATCCGAGTGATCAATCAGGCGCAAACGCTCTGCCAAGGGGTCGGCTCCTGCGGCGTGGATCAACTCATCCACAAACGTATCGTGGAAGAACGCATTCGCGCAGGAACCGGGTGACCGCCACGATCCTACAGGCACCATGACGGGGGTCTTATACCCGCTGACACGGTAATGCGGGATGGCATAGGGCTGGTCAAATGCCCCAGCGACCAGCAGCGTATCGGGGCCCGGCGGGGCGCCCATCAGCCGACCAAACCACGATTCCGTCACTGACGGGCCGATGGTATCAAGGTTCAGTGCCGCGATCTGGCCATCGCGCACCAGTCCCTGGCACCGTGCCATCTGTATCGGGCGGGGAAAATCATGCGTCATGTCTTCTTCGCGGGTCAGGGTCATCTGCACCGGGGTGCCGGGGACGGCCATCGCGCATTCGATGGCTGGCAGGACATAGTCGATGTCAAGCCTCCGGCCAAAGCTGCCCCCGGCATGCAGCACATGAAGAATGACGTTCTCGGCTGCGACACCCGACAGGTCTGCCGCCTTGTCGCGCAACGCTTGCGGCACTTGCGTCGCCGTCCAGATATCCAGACGTTCGGGCGTATAAAGGACCGTTGCGCTGAGTGGCTCCAACCCCGCATGGGCCAGAAATGGAACGCGGTATTCGGCTGTGACGGGCGCACTTGTGCCAAGTGCCTGCGTTACGTCGCCATCATCGCGCAGGCGGCTGTTGCGGTTTTCTTCGCTGTGGTTGGCCTCAACCATGGCCCACATCTTGGCCGAGGTGGCCGGGTAGGAAGGTGCACCCCAGTCTATCTGCACGGCATCGGCAGCCTTGAAGGCGCGCCACGTGTTGTCGGCGATCACTGCTATGCCGTCCGTCACCGCGACAATGGCACGCACGCCCGGCATCGCCTTGGCCACAGCATCATCATAGCCAAGCACCGGGCCGCCGATGCCCGGATTGCGGCGCACTGTGGCAAAGACCATGTCGGGCAGGCGAATATCCACGCCATAGACCTGCGCGCCTGTGCACTTGGCGACCATATCAGTGCGCATCATCGGTTTGCCCAACAGGCGCCATTGATCGGGGCTGCGCAGCGCCACGTCCTGAATGGGATCAAGCCGCGCAGCCTCGGTGGCCAGATCGGTGTATGGGATGCGCGTGCCATCTGGCAGGACCACGGCACCATCTGCAGTCGACAGGTCTGCGCGGGAAAGACCGCTGCGGAGTGCGGCCGCTTCCTTCAGCGTCTCGCGCGCCGAGGCGCCGGCCTGACGCAGCTTTTCATGCAGATCGGAGGTCGAGGACGATCCGCCGGTGATCTGAAGACCCATCACCTTGGCCAGACCCTGCACAGTTGCACGCGCCGCATTTGCAACCCCGCTTTGATCGTACAGCGGAAACGGCAACCCGTCAGAGGCGACGGTTCCATTGTGGTAGACCGCATCCGGCTGGCCCGGATCAAGGGTGGCAGTGTGAGGGTCGAAATCCAGTTCCTCGGCAATCAGACAGGCCTGGAGCGATGCGATGCCCTGTCCGCTGTCTGCGCGCGGAACAATCAGGGTGATGCCCTCTGCAGTGATCTTGACGAACGGCGTAAGTGCAGCCTCGTCGGGGCCCAGCCCCTTGAGCAGCGGGTTCGGCAATTCACGCGCGACGGCATAGGCGCCGAATGCCACGCCACCCAGAATGGCGGCGGACCCAATCAGAAAACTGCGCCTGGCAATGGTCTTGATGCGCCCCATGCCCTATGCCCCCCGCATGGCGGTCGCGGCGGATTTGATGGCGGCCCGGATCCTGGGGTAGGTCCCGCAGCGGCAGAGATTGCCTGACATCGCGGCATCAATATCGTCATCTGTGGGGTCTGCGTTACGCTGCAAAAGATCAACCGCCTGCATGATCTGACCAGACTGACAATATCCGCACTGGGCGACCTGGTGTGCGATCCATGCGGCCTGCACGGGATGAATCGCCCCTGCGCCGAGGTCCTCGATCGTCGTGACATCTCCTACAACATCGCCAACCGCCAATTGACATGAGCGGACCGCTGCGCCGCCGACATGCACGGTACAGGCCCCACAGCGCGCGATTCCGCACCCATATTTCGGGCCGGTAATGCCAAGCACATCACGCAGAACCCACAAAAGCGGCATGTCCTCTTCAACGGTGAACTCGTGGGAATTGCCGTTGACGGTCAGTTGCATGGGGTTCCTTTAGATAGGGTCGACTTGCGATGAACTAAAATCGGGCAAACTGTTGCGGGGGCGACGATATAGCCTGACACTCCGGCGGTCTCTGCACAGACGCCTTTCCAACCGTAGTGTAATACACTGCTATCATTTCGGTTCCATCTGAAGTGGCACCGTTGTCCGTCAAACACCGACAGCCACGGTCACTGAACCCAGAAAAGCCGCCTCCAGCCCGATGTGTGCACCCATTCGATCCATTCTTCCGAACAGGTCAGCCACCTAAGCGCGGGGAGCAATTCTGCGCATATTCACGCCAAGCCTTGGCAGATTCTGCACGCAGGTTGCCGGATTTGGCGCTTTACCGACTCTGCCGTCTTGCGCTGGACAGAAATCCGGGTCCCATGGCGAAAAGGATGGCCTTCGCGCGCTGCGGCACAGTTGGACTTGCGCCCGATTGCTGACAAACCCAAGGAAGATCATCAGCATGAATACCATTTCGCCCCGTTTTGCCCTGCGCGTACAATGCCCGTCCACCCGCGGCATTGTTGCCGCGATTTCGTCCTATCTTGCTGATCAAGGCGGCAACATCACCGACTCAGCCCAGTTTGACGACCAGACCACCGGCATTTTCTTCATGCGGGTCAGCTTTCTTTCCGAAGCAGGCAAGGATCTTGCGGCGCTTAGGGCGGGCTTCGACAAGGTGGCCGAAAAGTTCGGGATGGAGTTTTCGTTCTTCGACGAAAAGGTGAAGCGCAAGGTCGTGATCATGGTCAGCCGCTTTGGCCATTGCCTGAACGACCTTCTTTACCGCTCGCGCATCGGGGCGTTGCCGGTCGAGATTGCCGCCGTGATCTCGAACCACATGGATTATCAGAAAGTCGTGGTGAATCAGGACATTCCTTATCACTGCATCAAGGTAACGCCCCAGAACAAGGCCCAGGCCGAGGCCGAGCAGATGCGGATCGTTGCGGAAAGCGGCGCCGAGCTGATCGTGCTGGCACGCTACATGCAGGTGCTGTCCGAAGACATGTGCCAAACCTTTTCGGGCCGGATCATCAATATCCACCACTCCTTCCTGCCCAGCTTCAAGGGGGCTAACCCTTACAAGCAGGCGTATGAAAAAGGCGTCAAACTGATCGGTGCCACGTCGCACTATGTGACGTCTGACCTGGACGAAGGCCCGATCATCGAACAGGACATCATCCGCGTCACCCATGCCCAGTCGAACGAGGATTATGTCAGCCTTGGCCGCGATGTGGAAAGCCAGGTTCTGGCACGGGCAATCCATGCGCATGTGAACGGCCGGGTTTTCATCAACGGGCACAAGACCGTGGTCTTCGCCGCCTCACCCGGGTCCTACGCGTCCGAACGCATGGGATAGCGGGGCGTGCGTCTGACGCAGCAAAGCGCGGGCGCCAATCCGACCTTGCCTTGAACAACAGGGCAAGGTTCAGATCTCTTCAACTGCAAGCACGCCGTGCATGGATTTGATCGCGCCTTTGATCTGGGGGGTGACCGGGTAGGTGTCGGGCAGCGTGACGTCAACCTCACGCCCTTGCGGGTCGGTGATGCAAAGCGTGACCTGCGCACGGGTTCGGCCTTCGACTCGCGACAAAAGCGCTGCCAGGGACGGCACAGCCTCGGCCCGCGCAAGGTGGATGCGCAGCGCCTGTGCCCCGCCCTGGGAAGCCACGGCGTCGATCGGCTGGACGGCTTGGGCGAGAAGTTTCAAGGTCTCACCCTCCAGTTCCGCTTTTACGGTCAAAACGATGTTGGAACCGGCATCAAGGTGATCGCGTGACGCTTCGAGGACTTCAGAAAAACACGTCACCTCATACAGCCCGGTGGGATCAGACAGCTGAATGAAGGCAAACCGGTTGCCACGGGCAGATTTGCGTTCCTGTCGCGACGACACCGATCCTGCGATCTTGGCGGTGATCGGGCTGCTGCGTTCGGCGCGGGCGGTAACCTCGGCCAGGGTTTCGACCTTCTGGCGGCGCAGCGCAGACATATAGTCGTCCAGCGGGTGGCCGGACAGGTAAAAGCCGATGGCAAGGTGTTCCTGTCCAAGCCGTTCCACCGGAAGCCAGTCATCGCGGAACGGCAGGCGCGGTTCGGGGATGTCCGCCCCGGCGCTGCCGAAAAGCGAGACCTGGGCCGACGCCGTCGCCTCATGGATCGCGGCGGAATAGGCACCAAGGGGGTCAAGCGCCTCAAACACGCGGGCACGGTTGGGGTCGAGGGCGTCAAAGGCCCCGGCCCGCGCCAGCATCTCCAACGGGCGCTTGCCGATGCGCTTCAGGTCAACGCGGCGGGCAAAGTCAAAAAGTGTGGCGAAGGGCTTGTCGGCCCGGGCCGCAACGATCAGTTGCATCGCATCAACGCCCACGTTTTTCAAGGCGCCAAGGCCATAGACCAGCGCGCCGTCGCGGACGGTAAAGCTGGCAAGGCTGGCATTGACGCACGGGGCCACGGTCTTCAGCCCCAGTTTGTCAACCTCGCGCTTGTACACCGCCAGCTTGTCCGTCAAGTGCAGGTCGCAGTTCATCACTGCCGCCATGAATTCGGCGGGGTAGTTGGCCTTGAGGTAGGCCGTCTGATAGCTGACCACGGCGTAGGCGGCGGCGTGGGATTTGTTGAAGCCGTAGTTGGCGAATTTCTCCAGAAGGTCGAACACCTCACCGGCTTTGGCGGTGTCGATGTTGTGGGTAGCCTTGGCACCCTGAATGAACTTCGGGCGTTCGCGGGCCATCTCCTCCGGGTTCTTCTTGCCCATCGCGCGGCGCAGAAGGTCAGCGCCGCCAAGAGAATAGCCCGCCATGACCTGGGCGATCTGCATCACCTGTTCCTGGTAGACAATGATGCCTTGGGTTTCAGCGAGGATATGGTCAATCGTCGGGTGGATCGATTCCAGATCCTTCAGGCCGTTCTTCACCTCGCAATAGGCCGGGATGTTCTCCATGGGGCCGGGGCGGTAGAGGGCCACAAGGGCCACGATATCCTCGATGCAGGTCGGCTTCATCCGGCGCAGCGCGTCCATCATGCCCGAGCTTTCCACCTGGAACACGGCGACGGTTTTCGCGGCGGCGTAAAGGTCATAGGCGGGCTGATCGTCCAAGGGGATCAGGTTGATGTCGAAGCTGAGGCCACGGAGCGCGAGGAGGTCCATCGCGTTCTGGATCACGGTAAGGGTCTTGAGACCCAGGAAGTCGAACTTCACAAGGCCCGCCGCTTCGACCCATTTCATGTTGAACTGGGTGGCGGGCATGTTGGATCGGGGATCTTGGTAGAGCGGCACGAGCTGGTCCAGCGGGCGGTCGCCGATCACGACGCCTGCGGCGTGAGTAGAGGCATTGCGATAGAGGCCCTCGATCTGCGCGGCATAGTCCAGAAGGCGAGCGACGACCTCCTCCTTCTTCGCCTCGCGCAGGCGGGGTTCATCGGCCAAAGCCTTGGTGATGCTGACGGGCTTGACCCCTTCCAGCGGGATCATCTTCGACAGCTTGTCGACCTGCCCGTAGGACATCTGCAGCACGCGCCCCACGTCGCGCACGGCGGCTTTCGACAGCAAGGCACCAAAGGTGATGATCTGCGCCACCCGGTCGCGGCCGTATTTGTTCTGGACGTAGCTGATGACCTCTTCCCGGCGGTCCATGCAGAAGTCGATGTCGAAGTCAGGCATCGACACGCGTTCGGGGTTCAGGAAGCGTTCGAACAGAAGCGCATAGCGCAGGGGATCAAGGTCGGTGATCCGCAAGGCATAGGCCACAAGGCTACCCGCACCCGAACCCCGGCCCGGGCCGACGGGAATGTTGTGATCCTTGGCCCAGTTGATGAAATCGGCCACGATCAGAAAGTAGCCGGGAAAGCCCATCTTTTCGATGACGCCAAGCTCGAAATCCAGCCGGGCGGTATACTCTTCAGGCGTGGCGGAATGGGGGATGACGGAAAGGCGGGCGACAAGGCCCTCATGCGCCTGCCGGCGAAGTTCCTGCACCTCATCATCCGCGAATTTCGGCAGGATGGGGGCGTGTTTCTTGACAGCAAAGGCGCAGCGGCGGGCAATCTCAACCGTGTTCTCCAGCGCCTCGGGCAGGTCGGCAAACAGCGCGCACATCTCGGCTTCGGTTTTGAAGTAATGCTGCGGCGTCAGGCGGCGGCGGGGCTGCTGCTGGTCGACATAGGCGCCTTCGGCGATGCAGATGAGGGCATCATGGGCCTCGTACATCGTGGTTTTCGGGAAATAGACGTCGTTGGTGGCGACCAGTGGCAGACCAAGCTCGTAGGCGAGTTCCACCGCGCCGCGTTCAGCCAGCACTTCGGTTTCCGACAGCGCACCGCCGGGGACAGGGTGGCGCTGCAGTTCGATATAAAGGCGGCCCGGGTAGATGTGCGCAAGGCGTTCCGCCAGCGCACGGGCCTTGGCGGTCTGGCCGGCGGCATGGAAACGCCCCATGGGCCCTTCCGGGCCGCCTGTCAGGCAGATCAGGCCGGCGCTGTGCTGGGAAAGTTCGTTCAGCGTGACCTGTGGCAGGTTCGCAGCACCCGACATCTCGCCGTCGATATACAGCCGCGTGTTCAGTTGCATCAGGTTGCGATAGCCAGTCTCATCCTGCGCAAGCAGCACAATCGGCGCAGGCGGGCGAGGGCGTTCGCCTTGCTGGGCGGGGTCATGCGCGATGGCAATCTGGCAGCCGACAATGGGCTGGATACCAGCGCCCATGGCGGTGACCGAAAACTCCAACGCGGCGAACATGTTGTTCGTGTCGGTCATGGCAACGGCGGGCATCTGCGCCTTTTGGCACAGCTCTATCAGCTTTTTCACCGGCACCGCGCCTTCCAGCAACGAATGTTCGGTATGGGTGCGCAGGTGAATGAATCGAGGGGGACTGGACATGGAGCCAGCCTAACGAAGGGCACGCGCCGGGGGAAGGCTGAGCGAACGAATACGACATGGCAGTGACCATCTTTTCGGCAAAAGGCGAAACTGCTTTCGGGAAAGCAGGGAAGGTATGTCTTGCCTTGTGGCCAAGCCCTGCGCTTCATGGTTTGAAGATGGAACGGGCAAAAGACCCGTGGGGCGCGTGGCCCGCTTTACGCCGCATCGGGCGGCCACGCAAATTGCCTCAACCGGGGAGACCGCGGCGGGTTGACGGATGACTGTAGCGTTTCTGTTGAACGGAACGCCGGTTCGCATCGAGGGCACCGCCCCGACGCGGACCTTGCTGGATTGGTTGCGCGAAGACCGCGGTCTGAATGGCACCAAGGAGGCGTGTTGCGAAGGCGATTGCGGTGCCTGCACCGTGATGGTGACGGATGCAGCCGGGTCGAAGGCGCTGAACGCCTGCATCCTGTTCTTGCCCCAGCTTGACGGCAAGGCCGTGCGCACCATTGAGGGGGTCGCAGGGCCAGAGGGTCAGATGCACCCGGTGCAGGCGGCGATGGTCACGCATCACGGCAGCCAATGCGGCTTCTGCACGCCGGGGTTCGTGGTCAGCATGGCGGTGGCGCATCTGAACGGCGCGACCGATCATGACGACCAGTTGGCGGGCAACCTGTGCCGCTGCACCGGCTATGCGCCAATCATCCGGGCGGCTGAGGCGGCAGCCAGTGATCCTGTCCCGGACTGGATGACCGCTGACGGGCTTTCTCTTCTCCAAATATCCCCGGAGAGGTCTGGAGAGGCAGGCGGCCTCTCCAGCGCGTTCCGCCCACGCGACAGCGATGAACTGGCGGAGTGGTATCTGGCCCACCCCGAGGCCACGCTGATCGCCGGGGCGACGGATGTGGGGCTTTGGGTGACCAAGCAGCTGCGTGACCTGGCGCCGGTGGCGTTTCTGAACGGGGTTGCGGATTTGAAAGGCATCGAAGTGCAAGGCGGCAGTCTGCACGTCGGCGCTTGCGTGACCATCGCCGCCCTGCGCGTGGCAGTGGCGGAAAGGTTGCCGTCCTTTGGCGAGCTTCTCCGTCGCTATGCGTCTGAACAGGTGCGCAATGCTGCGACCATCGGGGGCAACATCGCCAATGGCTCGCCGATTGGTGATGGCCCGCCGGCGCTCATTGCATTGGGCGCGTCGCTGCATCTGCGGCGGGGCGATGAGATGCGGGCGCTGCCGCTGGAGGATTTCTTTTTGGACTATCGCAAGCAGGACCGGCGGCCGGGTGAGTTTGTGGCGGGGGTGTCGTTCCCGGAAATTGCTCCGGCGCTGCGGTGCTACAAGGTGTCGAAGCGGTTCGATCAGGATATCTCGGCGGTCTGCGGGTGTTTCAATGTGAGCGTCGAGGGGGGTGTGGTGACCCAGGCCCGCATCGCCTTTGGCGGGATGGCGGGGGTGCCAAAACGGGCAGTCTTGGCCGAGGCCTCGCTGATTGGCCAGCCGTGGACCATTGCGCCGGTTGAAGCGGCAGCGCAGGCGATGGCTGAGGACTTCACCCCGCTCAGCGACATGCGCGCCTCTGCCGCCTATCGGCTGACCATGGCGCAAAACCTGATGATCCGCTATTTCCATGACCTTGCCGGTGTGCCGGTATCGGTGCTGGAGGTTCGGGCATGACGATGGGCAAGCCCCTGCCCCACGATGCCGCCCCCCTGCATGTGACAGGTCAGGCGCGGTATGTGGATGACATCCCCCTGCCGGGCAATGCGCTGCATCTGGCATTCGGGCTTTCGACCGTCGCACATGGTGACATCACCGGGATTGATCTGTCGGCGGTGCGCGCCGCACCGGGCGTGGTGGCTGTCCTGTCGGCAAAGGATTTCGCCGAGATGCCGGATTGCAGCCCTTCCGCGCATGATGAGCCTTTGCTGGCCCTGGGACGCGTACACTACGTCGGCCAGCCGGTGTTTCTGGTGGTGGCCGAAAGCCACCTTGCGGCTCGGAAGGCGGCGCGGTTGGGCAAGGTTACCTTCCGCGAGTTGCCCGCGCTTTTGACGGTGGATGCGGCGTTGGCAGCGAATAGCCGGTTCGAGCAGGGGCCGGTGATCTGGGCTAAGGGCGATGCCACGCGGGCGATTGCCGGGGCGTCGCACATCGTCGAAGGGTCGTTCGAGGTTGGCGGGCAGGAGCATTTCTACCTTGAAGGCCAGGTCGCCGCCGTGATCCCGCAAGAGGGCGGGGATATGGTTGTCCACTCCTCAACTCAGCACCCCACGGAAGTGCAGCACAAGGTGGCCCATGCCCTGCATCTGCCGATGAGCGCGGTGCGGGTCGAAGTGCGCCGGATGGGCGGCGGGTTTGGCGGCAAGGAGTCGCAAGGAAACGCGCTGGCGGTGGCTTGCGCCGTGGTCGCGCACCGTTTGGGGCGGCCCGCGCGGATGCGTTACGATCGCGACGATGACATGGTGATCACCGGCAAGCGGCATGATCTGCGGATCGTTTACCGGGCCGGGGTAGACCGTGAGGGGCAGATCCTGGGGCTGGAGTTTCAGCACCTTCTTCGTTGCGGCTGGTCACAGGACCTGTCGCTGCCGGTGGCCGACCGGGCGATGCTGCATGCCGACAACTGCTATCATCTGCCGAACATCCGGATTGAATCGCACCGGCTGAAGACGAATACCTGCAGCGCCACCGCCTTCCGGGGTTTTGGCGGGCCGCAGGGGATGGTGGGGATCGAGCGGGTGCTGGACCATGTGGCATTTGCCGTGGGGCGCGAGCCTTTGGCGGTGCGGCAGTTGAACTTCTATCGCCCGATGGCGGGTTTTGGTGCCGACCCCGGGGGCGCTTCGCCCCCCGGACCCCCAGAGGATATTTCCGGACAGATGAAAGGCGAAGGAGAGGATTTGACCTCTCGCGGCGCTGCGGGAGCGGTGGGGTCGCATGCTCTGCCGGCGGATGGGCCGGTGCAGACGACGCCCTACCACATGCCGGTAGAGGATTTCATCGGGCACGAGCTGGTGGCGGAGCTGGAGCGGACCAGCGGCTACGCCGAGCGAAAGGCGGCGATTGCAAATTGGAACAAGGCCTCGCCCATCCTGAAGCGTGGGATCGCGCTGACGCCGGTAAAGTTCGGGATTTCGTTCACCCTGACATGGCTGAATCAGGCGGGGGCCTTGGTGCATGTGTATCAGGACGGGTCGATCGCCCTGAACCATGGCGGGACCGAGATGGGACAGGGATTGTTTCAGAAGGTTGCCCAGGTGACAGCCTCGGTGTTTGGCGTGGATGCCTCGGTCGTGAAAATCACCGCGACGGACACGGCGAAAGTGCCGAACACCAGCGCCACGGCGGCGAGCTCCGGGGCTGACCTGAACGGGATGGCGGCGAAGGCGGCATCGGAAACCATTCGCGCAAGGCTGGCGGAGTTCATCGCCGACAAGCACCAGGCGAAGGCATCGCAGGTGCGGTTTGTCGATGGCACGGTGCGGGTGGCGGGTGAGGTTTACGGCTTCGCGCAAGTGGTGGCCTGGGCCTATCAGGCGCGGGTGTCGCTGTCTTCGACCGGCTATTACGCCACGCCAAAGATCGTATGGGACCGGGTGCGCGGGGTAGGGCGGCCGTTCTTCTACTTCGCCTATGGGGCGGCGGTGACCGAGGTGGTGATCGACCGGCTGACCGGGGAGAACCGGATCTTGCGGGCCGATATCCTGCATGACACGGGGACCAGCCTGAACCCGGCCCTTGATATCGGGCAGGTTGAGGGGGCTTACGTTCAGGGGGCGGGCTGGCTGACGACCGAAGAGCTGGTCTGGGATGGCAAGGGTCGCCTGATCACGCATGCGCCAAGCACCTACAAGATCCCGGCCTGTTCGGACCGGCCCGATGTGTTCAACGTCGCCTTGTGGGGCAAGCCGAACCGCGAGGATGCAGTGGGCAAGTCCAAGGCCGTGGGCGAGCCGCCGCTGATGCTGGGCATCTCGGCTTTGATGGCGCTGTCGGACGCGGTGGCGGCCTGTGGGAACGGGACGATCTACCCTCATCTTGACGCGCCCGCCACGGCCGAGCGGGTGCTTATGGCCGTGCGGAGGGTTGAGGGTGTTTGATCTGGCTGCCCTTTCCGCTGCGCTGGCTGCCTATGGGCGGGTTGCGCGGGTAGTGATCGCCAGCGTCGAAGGATCAAGCCCGCGTGAGGTGGGGGCGTCAATGCTGGTCTGGGATCAGGCGCAGTCCGGCACGATTGGCGGCGGAGCGCTGGAGTTTGAGGCGTGCGCTTCGGCGCGGCGACTGCTGGGTCGCCCGCCCACCCCAGACCCCCCCCACGAAGGGGAGACGGCGGCGCCTTTCATTGAACGTGTTGCCCTGGGGCCGTCGCTTGGCCAGTGCTGCGGGGGCGCGGTGACGCTGTGGACCGAGGTGTATGACCGGGTGCCAGAGGTCGAGGCCGGGATCATCGCGCGCGGGCCGGGGGCGATGCCCTTGGCGGTGAAGCGCGTCCTGGCGGCGGCGCGGGGGCAAGGGGCGCGGCCTTCTTCGGGGGTGGTGCAGGGCTGGCTGGTGGAACCGGTGGCCGAAGCCTCGCGGCAGGTCTGGGTCTGGGGTGCGGGGCATGTGGGGCGGGCTTTGGTGGCCGTGCTTGCGCCCTTGCCGGGCGTAGCGCTGATTTGGGTCGATGTGGGAATTGAGCGATTTCCGGGTGTGGTGCCTGCGGGTGTCACGGTCGTTCCGACCGGTAATCCGGCGGTATTGGCCGATCATGCGCCGGTTGGGGCCGAGCACCTGGTGCTGACCTATTCCCATGCCTTGGACCTTGAGCTGTGCCACCGGTTGCTGCTGCGGGGGTTCCGGTCTTGCGGGTTGATTGGGTCGGCAACGAAATGGGCGCGGTTTCGGTCGCGGTTGGGGGCTTTGGGACACTCGGCCGAGGCGATTTCGCGCATCCGCTGCCCGATTGGCGACCCCGCGCTGGGCAAGCACCCGCAAGCGATTGCGGTGGGCGTCGCTGCGGAATTTCTGCGGGCACCGGCGGTGATGGCAAAGGAGTTGCGTGCATGACTGAGCTATTGCGCGTTGAAGGGGTGACGAAGGCCTATCCGGGGGTGGTTGCCAACAGCGACGTGTCCTTTGCGGTAAGCGAAGGGGAAATCCACGCGCTTCTGGGCGAAAACGGCGCGGGCAAATCGACACTGGTCAAGATGATCTACGGGCTGGTGCGGCCCGACAGCGGGACGATGACGCTGCGCCGGGCTTCGTATCAGCCAAGCAAACCGGCCGAGGCGCGGCGGCTGGGCGTGGCGATGGTGTTCCAGCATTTTTCCCTGTTCGAAGCGCTGAATGTGGCTGAAAACGTAGCGTTGGGGATGGAAAATCCCCCGCCCATGCGCGAGTTGGCGGCGCGGATTCGGGTTGTGTCCGAAGAATACGGGCTTCCGCTGGACCCCGCACGCATGGTCGGCGACCTTAGCGCGGGAGAGCGGCAACGGGTGGAGATCATTCGCTGTCTGCTTCAGGATCCGAAGCTTCTCATCATGGACGAACCGACATCGGTGCTGACCCCGCAAGAGGTGGAAATCCTGTTTCGCACCTTGCGGCAGCTGGCGTCCGAGGGGACGGCGATCCTGTATATCAGCCACAAGCTGGAGGAAATCCGCACCTTGTGTGATGCGGCGACGATCCTGCGGCGGGGCAAGGTGGTGGCCACCTGCACCCCCCGCGACCGCACCGCGCGCGAGATGGCAGAGCTTATGGTCGGCGCGGTTCTGAAGACGCCAGAGCGGCGGCTTGGGGCGAAGGGGGCGGTGGCTTTGGGGGTAAGTGACCTTTCCGGCGCCTCGCCCATTCCGTTCGGGACATCGCTGAAGGGGGTGTCGTTCACCGTTGCCAAGGGTGAGGTGCTGGGCATCGCCGGGGTGGCCGGGAACGGGCAGGACGAACTGCTGCTCGCGCTGTCGGGTGAGCTACGCTCGGGCGCGGACCGGGTGCGGATTGAGGGCAAGCCGGTTGGCGATCTGGGGCCGGTGGACCGGCGCAAGGCAGGGTTGGTCGCTGCGCCGGAAGACCGCTATGGCCATGCGGCAGCGCCCGACATGTCGCTGGTTGAAAATGCGTTCCTGACGGCGGGGGTGCGCAAGGGTCTGGTGAAGCGGGGATTTGTCGACTGGGCGGCAACGCGCGCCTTTGCCCAAGAGATCATTGCTGCCTATGACGTGCGGACCCCCGGACCGGATGTGGCCGCGCGGGCCCTGTCGGGGGGAAACCTGCAGAAATTCCTGATGGGCCGCGAGTTGATGCAGGGTGCGTCTGTCATCGTTATCAATCAGCCAACCTGGGGCGTGGATGCGGCGGCGGCGGCGCAAATCCGGCAGTCGATCCTGGACCGTGCCGGGGAAGGGGCGGCGGTCGTCGTGATCAGCCAGGACCTGGATGAACTGCTGGAGGTCGCGGACAGTTTCGCCGTCCTGAACGCGGGTCGGCTGACCAAGCCACGCCCGGTCGAGGGTCTGACCATGGACGAAATCGGCCTGATGATGGGCGGCGCGCATGGCATGGAGGTGGCGCATCATGTGGCGTGAACGTTGCATGACCGGCTGCGTGCCCCCCACCCTCGGCCCACAGAGGGGGAGGGGAGGCGCAGGATGCGGCGTCCACGCTGTGGCTTGGGGCGGAGGACGTGTTGAGACGTCGCTCGGGGGCCCAGCCCGCCTGAACCTCCGCGATATTTGGGCCATCATGAAAGGGCTAAGTCGTGTTCAGGCTTGAGAAGCGCCCGACGCCGAGCCGGTTCTGGCTGTATGCGACGCCCCCGGTGGCGGTCCTGCTGACAATGATTGTCGGGGGCTTGCTGTTCGCGCTGATGGGCAAGAACCCCTTCGAGGTGATCCGCACGATCTTCTGGGACCCGATCTTTGGCGAGTTCGCATTTTACTTGCGTGGGCAGTTGCTGGTGAAGGCAGGACCGCTGATCCTGATCGCCATCGGCCTCGCACTGGGGTTCCGCGCGGGCATCTGGAACATCGGCGCCGAGGGGCAGTACATCATGGGGGCTATCATCGGCGCCTCGGTCGGGTTGGCGGTTTATCCGACGGAAAGCCGGTGGATCTTCCCGGCGATGGTCATCGCGGGGGCGTTTGGCGGCTGGGCCTGGGCAATGATCCCCGCGATCCTGAAGACGCGCTTCAACACCAACGAAATCCTTGTGTCGTTGATGCTGGTCTATGTGGCCGAGACAATCCTTGCCAAAGCCTCAACCGGGTTTCTGAAGAACCCTGAGGGGATGGGGTTTCCCGGCAGCCGAAACTTCTCAAGCTATCCGGCGGCGCAGAACGGGTTCCTGAACGAAGCGCTGGGCCTGCATTGGGGCGGGGTGGCGGCACTGGTCACCGGGGTGCTGGCCTATATCCTGCTGACCCGGCATCAGGCGGGGTTCCAGATCAGGCTGGCCGGACAAGCCCCGCGCGCAGCACGGTTTCACGGGGTGTCGCCCGCGCGGCTGGTGGTCATGTGCATGGGAATCTCGGGCGCGCTGGCGGGGCTTGCGGGGCTGTTTGAGGTGGCGGGGCCGGCCGGGCAGATCACCATCGACTTCAACACCGGGTACGGGTTCACGGCGATCATCGTGGCCTTCCTTGGGCGGCTGAACCCCTTGGGGATCGTGCTGGCGGGGTTCCTGATGGCACTGACCTATGTGGGCGGCGAGATGGCATCAACGAACCTTGGCCTGCCCGATGCGGCTATTCAGGTATTCCAGGGGATGCTCTTGTTCTTCCTCCTCGCGGTGGATGTGCTGACAAATTATCGGTTCCGGGTTTCAGCGGGGAGCATATAATGGACTTTGGCGGTATCAATCCGGTCATTCTGGTCGCCACACTGATGGCAAGCGCCGTGCCGATCCTGCTGGCGGCCCTGGGCGAGACGGTGGTGGAACGCGCGGGCGTCCTGAACCTTGGGGTCGAGGGGATGATGGTCATCGGCGCGCTGGGCGGGTTCGTGGTGGCGGTGGCGACGGGAAGCCCGGTCCTGGGCTTTGTCGGGGGCGCCGCGGCGGGGGCGGCGCTAAGCCTGATCTTTGCCGCGCTGACGCAGGTGTTCCTGGCCAATCAGGTGGCGACAGGGCTGGCGCTGACACTGTTCGGGCTGGGGGTAAGCTCGCTTGGCGGGCAAGGGTATAACGGGATCAAGCCACCTTCGACCGGGCCGCTGTTGCCAGATGTGCTGGCGGACCTGCCGGTGGTGGGCCCGATCGTCTTTGGCCACGACTGGGTGGTCTATTTCAGCATCGCCATGACGGCGGTGCTGTGGTGGGTGCTTAAATCCACCCGCATCGGCCTGATTATCCGCGCGGTCGGCGAAAGCCATGAGGCGGCGCATGCGCTCGGCTACAAGGTCAACCGCATCCGCCTGCTGTGCATCGCCTTTGGCGGCGCGATGTCGGGCATGGGCGGGGCCTACCTTAGCCTGATCCGCGTGCCACAATGGGTGGACGGGATAACCGCCGGTGCCGGGTGGATTGCGTTGGCCATCGTGGTCTTTGCCAGCTGGAAGCCCTGGCGCGTGCTGATAGGTGCCTACCTTTTCGGCGGCATCACGGTGTTGCAGTTGAACCTGCAGGTTGCCGGGTCGATCATCCCGGTCGAGTACTTGTCCATGGCCCCCTATCTGATAACCATCCTTGTGCTGGTCATCATGTCGGCGGGGCGCAAGGCCAACGGCGCACCAGCTGCGCTGGGCCAAAATTTTCATGCCTCACGCTGAGGCAAGTAACTGCGGGGCCCAACGCCCCGCCACCAAGGGGAGTAACGGGATGAAACGTAGAAATCTGCTTGCAGGCGCCGCCATGGGGCTGATGCTTGCGTCAGGCGGGGCCTTCGCCCAAGGACTGGACAAGGTAAAAGCCTGCTTTGTCTACATCGGGCCAATCGGCGATGGCGGCTGGACTTTCCAGCACCATGACGGTGCGATGCAGGTGCAGGCCGCATTCGGCGACAAGGTCGAGATCCAGTACCAGGAAAACGTGCCCGAAAGCGCGGATGCCGAGCGGGTTCTGACCCAGATGGCGCTGGGTGGCTGCAACATCATCTTCACCACCTCTTTCGGTTACATGGATGCAACCAACGCGGTTGCCGCCAAGTTCCCGGACGTGAAGTTCGAACACGCCACCGGCTTCAAGCGCGACCATCCCAACGTCTCGACCTACAACGCGCGGTTCTATGAGGGTCGGGCGGTGCAGGGCCATATCGCGGGCAAGATGACCAAGTCGAACAAGATCGGCTACATCGCGTCCTTCCCGATCCCCGAGGTCATCATGGGCATCAACAGCTATTACCTGCACGCCAAGAAAGCGAACCCTGCGGTTGAATTGTCGGTCGTCTGGGCCTTCACCTGGTTTGACCCGGCAAAAGAGGCCGATGCCGCCAAGGCGCTGATCGACCAGGGCGTTGACGTGATTGCCGCCCATACCGATTCCACCGCGCCCTTGGCCGAGGCCGCGAAAACCGAGGGCGTGATCGGTTTTGGTCAGGCGTCGGACATGGCCGCCTATGCTGACGGGCCGCGCGTGTCGTCGATCATCGACAACTGGGGGCCGTATTATGTGAAGCGCGTCGGCGCGCTTTTGGACGGCACCTATGCGCAAGCCGATGCCTGGGAAGGGATCGCCGGCGGCGAAGTGCTGATCGGCGAGATCACCGACAAGGTTCCACCGGAAGTAAAGGCCGAAGCCGAAGCGATGCGCGACGCCATCGCGGCGGGGACTTATCACCCGTTCACCGGGCCGATCAACAAGCAGGACGGCTCGCCCTGGTTGGCCGACGGGGCAACCGCCCCGGATGGCGATCTGCTGGGCATGAACTTCTACGTCGAAGGGATTGTCGGCGAAATCCCTCAGTGATTTCCGTCGGAGCGGGGGTTTCACACCCCCGCACCCCCGTGGGATACTTGCAGAAGAGAAAGGGCATGGGATTTCCGTGCCCTTTCCTTTGTGGAGAGATGTGGCATGGACGCGGATTTTCTGATCATCGGCGGCGGAATTGCCGGGGTGTCGGCAGCGGCGCGGCTGTCCTCGCTTGGCAAGGTCATCTTGCTGGAGGCCGAGGATACGCTTGCGCATCATGCCAGCGGGCGGTCGGCTGCCTTGTACGAGCCGCGCTATGGCGCGCCTGCGGTGGTGGGGCTGTCGATGGCGTCGGAAAGCCATTTCCGGGAAATGCCGGGGGTCTTGTCGCCACGGGGCCTGATGCTGGTCGGCCGGGCCGACGCAGCGGAGGCGTTCGAGCATGATCTGGAAGCGATGGAATTTCACCGGATCACCGTCCAGGAGGCGCGCGCGCTCGTGCCGATCCTGAACCCGGAAGTGGTGGCACTGGCGGGCTACGCCAGCCACGCCGAAGATATTGACACCGACCTTCTGATCCAGGGCTTCGCGCGTGAGGCCAAGGGGGACGGGGCACAATTCTTCACCCGCGCGCGGGTTTCGGCGATCAGCCGGGCGGGTGCCGGGTGGCGGATCACCTCCAGCGCGGGGGACTTCTCTGCCCGGATGGTGGTGAATGCGGCAGGTTCATGGGTTGATCAGGTGGCTGTGATGGCGGGGGTCCGGCCGCTTGGGTTCACCCCGTTCCGCCGGTCGATGGCCCGCATTCCCGCACCGGGTGGCCACGATGTCAGCCGCTGGCCGATGCTGTTCGGGCCGGGAGAGGATTGGTACGCAAAACCAGACGCCGGCGCGCTGATCGTGTCGCCCGCCGAGGAATACCTGATGGAGCCGCACGACGCCTGGGCCGATGACATGGTGCTCGCCGAAGGCCTTGCCCGCTATGAGGAGATGGTGACCGAACCGGTGACCCGGCTTTTGGCCAGCTGGGCGGGCTTGCGCACCTTTTCACCCGACCGGGTGCTGGTGATCGGGCCAGACAGGATGGTGCCTTCGTTCATCTGGCTGGCGGGGCAGGGTGGCTATGGGTTCCAGACCTGTCCGGCAGCAAGCCAGTTGGCGGCGGACCTGATCGGCGGACGGATGTCTGAACTGGATGCAGGGCTGGTGGCCGCCCTCTCGCCCGTGCGGTTCGGGTGAGAGTTTCCGCCCATGCGCGAAAATCCCGCGTGACAGCGGGCGCCGGTCTTGGCAGCTTCACGGAATGATGCGCGCATTGCCCTGTGTTGTCCTGTTTGCGTTGGCCGCTTGTGGCGGTGTCACGCGTCAAGCTGCGGCTCCGGGTGCAACGGATACGGTCACGGTGACCACGTCAAACTTCCGCGATGCCGACCCGACCGATTGGCCGGGCCGGTCCCCTGACCGCTATCCGGTGCATGGCATTGACCTGTCACGCTTTCAGACCGCCGTGGATTGGCCGACAGCGCGGGCGAACGGGGTGAACTTCGCCTTCATCAAGGCGACCGAGGGCGGTGATCTGGTTGACCCCATGTTTGACGCCCACTGGCGCGGTGCAGGGGCGGCGGGGGTGAAACGAGGGGCGTATCACTTCTTCTATCACTGCCGCCCGGCGGCCGAGCAGGCGCGGTGGTTCATCAAGCATGTGCCAAAGATTGCCGGCGCCCTGCCCCCGGTCCTTGACCTTGAATGGACGCCGACAAGCCCCACCTGCACCCTCCGCCGCGATGGCGCAGTGATCCGGGACGAGGCGCGGATTTTCATCGACCTTCTGGAACGCCACTACGGTCAGCGCCCCCTGATCTACACCACGGTGGATTTTTTCGAGGATACCGAGCTTTGGCGTCTGTCCGACGTGGAATTCTGGCTGCGGGCGGTCGCTGACCATCCGGGGCAGGTATATGACGGCCGGGCGTGGAGCTTTTGGCAATACACCTCAACCGGGGTGGTGCCTGGCATCGCGGGCGAGGTGGACATCAACGTCTTTTCCGGGTCAAAAGCCGCCTGGACCATCTGGATCGCAGGGCGGGCGCTTTAGACCTTCGGCTTGCGCCACGCCCGCCAGCGGCGCAGCCAGCGTTTGGCGCTGCGGCGGCCACGGATCACCAGTGCCGAGATCGGCCCTCGCAGCACCGGCAGGTCCACCGCCAGCAGGAGCAGGCCAAGTGGCAGCATCCAGATCCCAAGCACCGGCAGAAAGGACAAAAGGCCGCCCGCAATCAGCACGAGCGCCAGTGGAAAGCGGACCGGGAACCAACTGTCGCCACGCAAGGTGGACATGGGGCCGCGCAGGGGCGGAAAAAGCCGCTCCAATGCTGCAAACTGCCGTTGAAACCTGCGCTCGCGCCGCGTCATGCGATTGCCACCCCTATTCAGTCAAGATGGACACGATGCGTCACGGCTTCAAGACAGCGGCGAAAGGCACGTCGCGCTGAAGCCGGGTAAAGCCCTGGTCAGCCGTCGATCCGGATGCGGGCGTTCGCGGGGTCGAAGGGGCTGTCTTCGGTAACGGTGGCGTCCCATTCCTGCAACAGCATCTTGACCTTCAGCTTCTGGCCCGGCTCGGCCAGGGCGGCGGGCACGTAACCCATGCCGATCTGCTTGCCGAAAGCGACGGAATAGCCGCCCGAGGTCAGGCGACCGACCTTTATGCCGTCGTGGATCAGGGCTTCCTTGCCCCAGGGGTCGGTATCGGTCGGCCCGTCGATCAGGAGGGTGACGCATTTGGAGCGGATGCCGGTTTTCAGCATCTGCTCCTTGCCGCGGAAGTCCTTGGTCAGGTCGACGAAGCGGTCGAGCGCGGCCTCCAAGGGCGTGGCATCCCGGCCAAGCTCGTTGCCGAAGGCGCGGTAGGATTTTTCCTGCCGCAGCCAGTTCTGTGCGCGGGCGCCGACGGGTTTCAGGCCGTGCTTTTCACCAGCTTTCAGGAGGAGGTCCCAGAGGTAGCGGCCGAATTCGATGGGGTAGTGCAGTTCCCAGCCCAACTCGCCGGTATAGGCGACGCGGATCGCGCGGACGGGGCACATGCCCAGTTCGATGTCGCGGTACGACAGCCAGGGGAAGCGTTTGTTCGAAAGGACCGTCTCCGGGTCGCGGTCCTTGATGATGTCCTTGAGGAGCGCGCGGGCGTTGGGACCGGCGAGAGCATAGACGCCCCATTGCGTCGTGACGTCGTGGATGTCGATGTGGCCCTTGTCATCGGCCATCCAGTCATCCGCCGCCTTTTGCAGGAAATCATAGTCGTAGGCTGTCCAGGCCCCGGCAGAGATCAGGTAGTATTCGTCCTGCTTCAGGCGGACGATGGTGTATTCCGTGCGTGTCGTGCCGTGGTCGGTCAGGGCATAGGTCAGGTTGATCCGGCCCACGTTCGGCAGCTTGTTGCAGGTGAAGTGGTCGAGGAAGGCGGTCGCGCCCGGCCCGCGCACAAGGTGTTTCGTGAAAGCGGAGGCGTCGATGATGCCAACGGTGTTGCGGACGGCTTCGGCTTCGGCCTTGGCGTATTGCCACCAGGCACCGCGCCGGAAGCTGCGGGAGTTGTGGTCGAAGTCGGCGGGGGCGTCCTTCGGGCCGTAGTAGTTCGGGCGTTCCCAGCCGTTCACCTGGCCCATCTGCGCGCCAAGCTGTACTTGGCGGTCATAGGCGGGGGCGGTGCGGAGGGGGCGGCAGGCTTCGCGTTCCTCATCCGGGTGGTGCAGGACGAAGACGTGGTCGTAGCACTCCTCGTTCTTCCGGCTTGCGTACTCCGTGGTCATCCAGTTGCCGAAGCGCTTGGGGTCAAGCGAGGCCATGTCAATCTCGGCCTCACCTTCGGTCATCAGTTGCGCGAGGTAGTGGCCGGTGCCGCCAGCGGCGGTGATGCCGAAGCTGAAGCCTTCCGCCAGCCACATGTTGCGCAGGCCGGGGGCCGGGCCGACCAGCGGGTTGCCGTCGGGGGTGTAGCAGATCGGGCCGTTGTAATCGTCTTTCAGCCCCACGGTTTCCGAACTGGGAATCCGGTGGATGAACGACATGTATTCGCCTTCGATCCGCTCAAGATCCAGCGGGAAGAGGTCGGCGCGGAACGCCTCCGGGACCTCATAGGGCCAGCGGGCCGGGGCACCCTTTTCATATGGCCCCAGAATCCAGCCGCCGCGTTCTTCGCGCACATACCATTTGGCGTCGGCGTCGCGCAGGACCGGGTGCTGCGGGTTGGTCTTGCGCCACTCCACCAGCGCGGGGTCAGGTTCGGTGACAATATACTGGTGTTCGACCACCACGGCGGGGGTCTTGATCCCCAGAAGCCGCGCGGTGCGCTGGGCGTGGTTGCCGGTGGCGGTGACGACATGCTCGGCGGTGATGTCAAAGCGGTCGTCGCTCGCCACAAGGTTGCCACCCTGTTCGACCATGCGGGTGCAGGAGACGATCCATTCTGACCCCGTCCAGCGGTAGCCGTCGACCTGCACCTTGCGTTCAAAGGTGCAGCCGAACTGGCGGGCACCTTTGGCCATCGCCTGCGTCACGTCGGCCGGGTTGATATAGCCATCCTGCGGGTGATACAGCGCGCCGATCAGGTCCTCGGTCCGAACCAGCGGCCAACGCTCCTTGATCTGCGCGGGCGTCAGGAATTCGTGGTAGACGCCCGCCGTCTCGGCCACGGAGGAATACAGCATGTATTCGTCCATTCGCTGCTGGTGCTGGGCCATCCGCAGGTTGCCGACGACGTAGAATCCGGGGTTCAGGCCCGTCTCAGCCTCAAGTCCCTTGTAGAAATCGACGCTGTATTTATGGATGTGGGTCGTCGCATAGCCCATGTTGAACAGGGGCAAAAGGCCCGCCGCGTGCCAGGTAGAGCCTGCCGTCAGCTCATCCCTTTCGACCAGCATCGTGTCCCACCCGGCCTTGGCAAGGTGGTAGGCAATTCCGGTGCCCACCGCGCCACCGCCGACGACAAGGGCTTTGACATGGGTTTTCATAGGAATGGCCTCCGGCAAGGATTTGTCCCTGTCTGCCAGACAAGGGCAAAAGGGGGCAAGTCCACCCGACCTTTGGCGTCAGAAAACGACATTGACGCCGGAACAGCGCTTTTGCCCCCAGGCCGACCCGAATACGGGGGCCGCCGATTCCCCCCCAAATTAACGCTTAAACCAAGATCGGGTTTCCACGGGTCTGCTGAAAACATTGTGATGATGTTCACCGCAACCGATACCGCTGGTCAGTGTTTCCTCACGGTCACAGCTCTGCACGATTTGTAGTTCTGTAAGACCCCTTACGAAACAACGACAGGAAAAGACCCATGAAAAAGATCATTGCTTCTTCAGCCCTGGTGCTCGCTGCGGCCTCCTCTGTCTATGCGCAGGAAGCCCGTCCGCTGTACCTTGAAGGTGTTGAAAACGGCGTGCGCGCATCGGACTTCATCGGCAAGCGCGTCTATGTCACCGAAGCCGATACCACGGGCATTTCGGAAACGGCCCTGGCCGATGCCGATGCAAACTGGCAGGATGCCGGCGAAATCAGCGATATGATGATCAGCCTTTCCGGCGATACCGAGGTTGTGCTGGTTGATTTCGGCGGCTTCCTTGGAATCGGCGAAAAGACCGTCGCACTGGACATGCAGCAACTTGCCCTTGTGCCGGATGCTGACAGCCCGGACGACTATTTCATCGTCTTCAAAGGCACCAATGCCGAACTTGAAAGCGCACCGGCTTTCAACGCTGACATGGTCTTCGATGCGAACGCAAACGCAGACGCGCCGATGGCCACCGATACGGCGGCAACCGACACGGCAGTCACCGAGCCAGCAACCACTGACACGGCAGTCACCGAGCCCGCAACGACCGAGCCTGCCATGACTGATACTGCAGCCACCGATGCTACCGAAGCCGCGCCGATGGCAACGGGCGGCATGGTCGATCTGACAACCTATGCCGAGGCCGACCTGATCGGCCAGCGCGTCTATGGCCCGAACGATGAGGACGTGGGCGAAATCAGCGCCGTCTCGATGGACGCTGACGGCAAGGTTGCCGGCGCCGTTGTCGATGTTGGTGGCTTCCTTGGGATGGGCGAAAAAGAGGTTGTCCTGACCTCGGACATGCTGTCGCTCGTCGGCGGTACGGACGGAGCCGAGCCGAAGTTTGTGGTCAACGCCACCCAAGAGCAGCTGGAAACGATGGACACCTACCAGCGCTAAGCCGATGCGACGGCCTGACATAGTCGGGCCTGACCAAGCCGGGCAGTCCGCATCAGCGGGCTGCCCGTTTTTCAGTTCGGGCCGTTTTTGAAACGAAAGCCTCACGACCGGGCGGCCAAAGGGCGGATCAACAGTAAGGGTGAAGCTAGACGCGCATCAGGACGGCAAGGCTTTCGGTCTGTGCGTCGCTTGTCCGGTGCAGATCGGCCAGCGGCATCGCGTCGGCTTTCACGAATTCGATGAACATCTGGTTCAGCGTATTGAAGACGATCTGACCCAGCGTCGCAGGCTCTAGATCCGGCCGTGCGAGGCCGCGCCTTTGCAAGGCGCCGATCAGATCGCACACCTGGGCCGACAGCATCGCGTCAAGCTCGGTGTAGCGCTGGGAAAACGGGGTGCCGGGGGCCTCAATCGAAAACGCCATCGCCTTGCGCCACATCTCTTTCGACAGATAATGCAGGGAGTGGTCATAGTAGAGGCGGATCAAGCTGCCCAACGCCAGGGCCGTACTGGCGGGCGGGTTTTCAACCAAAGTGCGCCCGGCGTCGACGACCTCTTCCACCTCCATCGACACGATGGCCAGAAGAAGGTCACCCTTGGTCGAAAAGTAATTGTAGCAGGTGCCTGCCGACACTTCCGCCGCCGCGGCAATATCTTCGATCCGCACGGCATCATAGCCCTGCGCCCGAAACAGCCGCGAGGCGGCATCAAGGATGCGCCCGGTCCGGTCGGCCTTCTGTCTTTCGCGCAGCCCGGTCATGCGGTTTCCAAATCGCCCATTATTTGATGTTGACTTCAAAATTGAACGAACTCAATCTTTTTCCCAAGCGCCCGCGAGATGCCCACCATGGAGATGAGAATGACCCGCAGTCTGTCCGCCCTTGCCCTTTTGCTGACCGCGACCCCTGGCCTTTCGCAGGAGCTGAACGCCTTGGTCTGGTGTGACCACACCGACCCCGCGCTGATCGAACCGTTCGAACAGCAATTTGGCGTCAAGGTGAATCTGAAGGAGTACGAAGGCACGGCGGCGGGTCTGGCGATCCTTGACCAGTCGCAGCCCGGCGACTGGGATGTGCTGGTGATCGACGCCGTGGACGTGGGGCGCGCGGTGGAAGCCGGGCATCTGGCGGAACTGCCGGCCGACAAGCTGGCCACGGCAGACTTCTTCCCCGAACTGGTGATGGCAGACAACAACACTGTGGACGGCAAGACCTATGCCGTGACGGAAAAGTTTGGCTACAACACCATCTCTTACGACAAGTCCAAGGTTGACCCCGCAGATATGGAGGATATGGCGACGCTCACCTCCGGCAAGTATGACGGTCGGATCGGGATCTATGACTACTACTTGCCAGTCCTTGGTCTTGTGGCCCTGGGGCAGGGCGTGAACACGGCGGATATCTCGGCTGACAACCTTTCCAGCCTGAAAGACCCGCTGATGGCGCTGCGGGCGGCGTCAAAGCAGGTGGCGGATGTGGTGTCAGCCCAGACCGCGCTGGCCACGGGTGAGGTGGATATCATCGTCGGCGGGGGCGAATGGCTGACGGCGGTGCTGGCGACGGAAAACCCCAACCTTGACTGGACGATCCCCACCCAAGGCGCGCTGCGCTGGGCACAGTCGATCGGCGTGGTCGCAGGGTCCACGCAACCCGATCTGGCGCTGGAGTTCGTGAATTACATCACCTCGCCCGAAGGGCAGGCGCGGCTGGCCACGTCCTCGTGCTATTGGGGGATGCCCGCCAACGCCAAAGCCGGGGATGCGCTGACGGCCGAGCAGAAGGCGGTCTTGCGCTGGGACCAGCAGCCAGAGTTTCTGACCCGGGCGCAGCTGTATCCGATTCCGGATGCCGCCCTTGATACCGCGATGCAGGACCTGTGGACCGAGATGCTGGCCCAGTAAGCCCGCCCAGCAAGCCCGCGCAATGACCCTTGCCGCGAAAGACCGCCGTCTGGGCTGGGGCCTGATCGCCCCGGCGCTGATCTGGACGGCGGCTTTCTTTGTTCTGCCGTTTCTGGCGATGCTGGCCCTGTCTTTCGCTTCCATGGACGGGCGTGAGGTGGTGCGGGACTTCGATCCCGGCAACTATGTGAGGATCTTCACCGACCCGACGATGCTGGGGGCGCTGTGGAACAGTCTTGAGATCACGGTCGTCGTCACGGTGATTTCGGTCGTCCTCGCCTATCCTCTGGCCGCGATCATCGCCTTTCGGGTGCCCGCACGCTGGCAAAGGCTGGCGCTTTTGCTGGCGGTGTTGCCGTTCTGGACGTCTTATGTGGTGCGGTCGTACTCGTGGCTTCTGGTGCTTGGGCAGAACGGGGTGGTGAACAAGGCGCTTCTT
>JANPJU010000005.1:0-3053 GCA_031425675.1 Paracoccaceae bacterium
CGTCAGGCCAGCGCCTCCATCGTGCCGCCGGTCGGGATGTTCGGCGCGGTCTGGTTGTCAACGATGACAAGGCCAAAGGTGCCGTCAGCATTGCGCCGCCACTGACCGCCGACCAGCGGGGTCTTGCAGACGTTCGCCGCCGCGAAGGGCGGAACCCCGGTGCCGTTCCAGGCGACCTTGCCCACCATGGTGTCCATGTCGGTGGCCGCAATCGCCGCTGCCACGCCTTCGGCATCGGTCACGTCAGAAACGCGGCCCATGACGTTTGAAGCCACCTCAAGCAGCGAATGGACAAAGCCGATCGGCTGGGTCCAGGGGCGGCTGGTCTTGGCGGTGTAATCGGCCGCAAGGTCCGCCGCCGACTGCCCGGTCAGCGAGGATGTGAACGGGTGGGTATTCGACCACCAAACCTCGGACGACAGGTTGTGGCCAGCCTCACCCAAAGCCTCAACCGACTGCGGGAAGAGGATGGCCTTGGCCACTGTGATGATCTTGGGGTTGAAGCCCTGTTGCAGCGCCTGGTTGCGGAAGGTGGTGAAATCGGGCGGGATCACCACGCCGGTCACGATCTCGGCGCTGGCGGCCTTGAAGGCGTTGATCTGAGCGGTGAAATCGTCGTTCAGGTTCTGATAGCGGCCCGGATCGTTCAGCGTATAACCTTGCGCCGCAAAACCGGGGCCGACGCCCACGTTCGGATCGCCCCAGGCGTTGCCGTCGCCGTCATTGGGGAAGAGGCCACCGACCTGCTTGTTGGTCTCGATCTGGTTCCACATGTTGAGGAAAACGGCGATCACGTCCTCAAGCCCCCAGAAGTAGTGGAAGGCAAAGTCGAACGGCTTCCAGCTTGCCGGGTCGCCCGGGTTGCCCTGCTGGCCGATGAACCACGGCTGCCATGGGGCTTTGGTCGAGATGACGGGCATCCCTTCCGCCTCGCAGGTCGTCGCCACCGGGTTGGTGGTTTCGGGCGTGGAGGCGACGATCATCAGGTTGATCTCGTCATCGACGATCAGCTCTTTCGCCACGGCGGCAGCGCGGTTCGGGTCGGACTGGCTGTCCTTGACGATGACTTCGAAGTTCTGGCCCGCTTGCGTGGCAAGGAAGCTTTCGATGTTGTAGGCGTCGCTTTCGGCAAAGCCCGCGAGGGGGCCGGACTGCGGGCTGACATAGCCGATGCGGATCTTTGCGCCCTGCGCGATCGCCGGGGCGAAAAGGCCGGGGGTGGCCATGGCAAGGCCGGTTGCAGCACCGGTGCGAAGCAGTTTGCGTCTGGTAATCATCTGTCATTCCTCCCTTTTTCAGTTCTGGTAGCTTCAGGTGGGGCGGGCCCCGTCAAAGGCTTGTTGCAGCAGGTCGCGGATGCCGTCGCGGGTGACTGCGCGCGGGTTGGCATAGGGGTTGCGGGTGGCAATCTCGGCCGCGCGGTCAAGGTCGGCTTCGGTCAGGCCAAGGTCGGCCAGCCGCAGGGGTGCGCCGCAGGCCTTGGCGAAATGCCACAGCCCGGCGGCTGCGGTGGCGTGGCCAAAGGCATCGCGGATCGGGGTCAGAAGGCCATCCACCGCGCCTTCATTGTAGGCGGTGGTGTGGGGCAGAAGGACCGCGTGGGTTTCCGCATGGGGCAGGCCGAAGCTGCCGCCCAAGACATGCGCCAGCTTGTGGTGCAGCGCCATGGTCACATGGCCAAGCGTGGTCGAACACCCCCAGGCCGCGTAAAGCGCATCGGCGCGAGCGGCGGCGTTCCGCGGATCGGCGACCAGCACCGGCAGCGCGCGGGCGAAGGCCGTCATCGCATCACGGCTGAGCGCTTCGGTGATCGGGTGACGGTCGGGGGCATAGAACCCCTCCATCGCATGGGCAATGGCGTTCAGCGCCGAGGTGACGGTCAAGCCCACCGGCAGCGTCAGCGTCAGATCAACGTCATAGACCACAACCTCGGGCCGGATGCTTGCATCGCGGCGAGTGGTTTTCTCACCCCCGGCGGTTTCGCCAAGGATGTCCGTCATCTCGGACCCGGCGTAGGTGGTGGGGACCACGACCTGATCCGCCCGGGTGCGGGTGGCGATGGCCTTGCCAAGGCCGGTGGTCGACCCGCCGCCTAGGCTGACCACGCAATCCGCGCCCAAAGCGGCATAGGCGGCCACGGCGGTTTCGGTCACGTCGACCGGCGTGTGCATTGTGGCCCCGGCGAAAACGCCCGCAGCGCGGTCACCCAAAGCATCGGCCAGTGCCTGTGCCTGCGCCTCTTGCTGCGGAGTAGACAGGACCAAGGCGCGGTTGTGGCCCAGACGCGCCACCTCATCCGGAACCTGCGCAAGGGTGCCGTGTCCAAAGACCACGCGGGTGGCAAGGCCGGGAAAGACGAAGGGCCGGGTCATCGCAATCCTCCAAACGCAGGGCGGCGGCCTGCGGCAAGATCGGCCAGCACCCCGTCAAGGATGGAAATTTCCGGGGGTGAGACTTCGTGTGGGCGGCCCGGGAACACGTCCATGCGCAGGGCGGCCCCGCCTTGGCCCAGTTCCACCGCCGCCTGGCCAAAGGCGGGCAGGGGGATCCAGGGGTCATCGTTTCCCGCCGACAGATAGACCGGCAGGCCATGGCGCAGCCGGGTGGGGCGGTCATCGCCCGGCACGCCCACCCGACAGCCAGTCAGGGCGACCACAGCATCTGGCGGTGCAACGCCGGTGAACGCATGTTCCAGCGCCAGACAGGCCCCCTGACTGAAGCCTGCCAGCACAATCGGGCGGCGCGGGGCTTCGGTCCGCAGCGTGCTTACAAGGGCCGCAAGGTCGCCCAGCGACGCGCCAAGTTCGGCTTTCGTGCCCTCAGCCAGCGGATCAATCGCCAGCGCATGATACCAGCACTTGTCCCCCGCGCGGGGCAGGGCAAAGGCCACATCCGGCGTGTTCAGGTGATGAACGACCGCCGTCTCCATCGCCTCGGGCGATTGGTTGCGGCCATGGGCAAGGATGCACAGCACCCTTGCCCGGTCCGCCGTCGCGCCCGCGCGCTGGATGTCGACGATCCCCGGCATCAGAAGTTTGCAGGCTCCAGCCCGG
>JANPJU010000006.1:0-21246 GCA_031425675.1 Paracoccaceae bacterium
CCCAGTTCCAGCGCCAGCTGACGCAACAGGAAGAAGGTCGTGGCCTTGGGCAAGCCGTAGGCGGCGAAACCTTTCCCCGGGTTCACCGCCTGTTTTGAGACGTTGAACAGGATCTGCCCCGGTTCCGCCCCCCGCACCCCCCGCCCAGCCGCTTGCGCCCGGAAGACCGCGATGGCGGCTTGGGAAAAGGCCAGATGGGCGAAGAAGTTCAGCTCGAAACTCTCCCGCAGGGCCTTGTCGTCCAGCGTGGCAATGTCCCCGGTCACCGCAGCGCCTGCGTTTGACAACAGGATATCTACCCCGCCGAACCGCGCCACACAGGCCTGAACCGCCGCTGCCGCCGCCCCGGGGGCGGTGATGTCGCAGCCAAAGCCGCCATGGTCCCGCCCCAGCGCAGCGATGCCCTTGTCCAACGCCTCACCCGGACGGTCCACCAGGAACACCGTCGCCCCCTGCGCCGCGAAGGCGCGGGCCGAGGCCATGCCAATTGCCCCCGCCCCGCCCGTCACCAAGACAACACGGCCCTGCAAGGGCGGGGCCTTGCCGCTGCCCAGCTTGGCCTGCTCCAAGGACCAGTATTCCATGTCAAAGAGGTCTTTTGCGCCAATCGGATAAAAGCCCCCCGCCGCCTCACCATCTGCCCGGACGCGGGCTGATTGCTGGCCGATGTCGGCGGCGATCCGGGCGGCAACGGCGCTGGCCCCCACGCCCACGATCCCCGCGCCTTCCAGCCAGACAAGACCGGGCATCGGGTTAAGCATCGTCTTTTTCTCTGCTGCATGCGGGCCATGGGCGTCGAAATAGGCGCGGTAGCGGGCGGCATAGGCCTCCACCGCCGCGCGCATCCCTTCGGGTGTCTGCGCGGCACGGCGCAGCAGCAAAGGTTCTGCCTTGGTGCGGATCACATGGTCGGGCGTCGCCACACCGCGCAGCGCCAGCGCCTCAAGATCGGGGCGGTCACAAAACGCCCGCGTGGCGTCATCGGCCCGCAGATCAAGGACGGGCAGGGCGGAACTGTCCGGCAACGCCAGCGCCAGCGCACCACGCAACGCTGCCAGCACGGGTGCGGTCTGGTCAGCCGGAAGGGCCGCCGCTGGCACCAAGGGGGCGGGGCGGCGGTCGGCCAGCCAAGCCTCAACCAGGTTGGTATGGGCGATGATCTGGTCATAGCTCGCCTTCGCGTCCGGCCCCCAGGCGAAATGGCCGTGGTTCACCAGCAGCAGACCTTCAGCCTCCGGGTTCCGCTCAAACGCCTCCGCCGCCGCCTTGGCGAGGGCAAAGCCGGGCATGACATAGGGCACCAGCGTCAGCCTGTCGCCGAACAGCTCCCGCGTGGCCGCCGCCACCTCGGGCAGGTTGGCCAGCACCAGAAACGCCGTCGCATGGGTGTGGTCCACATATTTGTGCGGGATCCAGGCATGCAGCAGCGTCTCAACCGATGGGTTCGGGGCGGAGGGGTCCAGAAGGTTCAGCCTTTGGATCGCCACCATCGACTCATCCGACAGGGCCTCCAGCCCCCGCAACCTCATCAGCGGTTCCATCCGCACGGCGGGCAGACCCTTGGCCTCGATCACCTCAAGATCCCAGCCGGAGCCTTTGATGTGCAGCACATCCACCGCATCGCCAAACACATCCACCGCTTGCGATTTCAGTGAGGTATTCCCCCCGCCATGCATCACCAGATCCGGGTCCCGCCCGATCAGCCGTGAGGTCAGCACCCGCAGCGCCAGTTCCCGCGCCAGGGGGTCAGCGCCCGCCGCGTTCTGCATCGCCTTGGCCTCAGCGTCTGTCCAAAGATTGGCGGGCATCGGGGTCTCCTGCTATGTCTGGGTGACCCAAGCGCCACGCTTGGATTTTTTACTTTTGTCAGATATATTTGTCAAAGGTCAAAGATGGGTCATCAGCCGGGGTTTGGCATGAACGGAATGACGCGGCGGCGCAATCTGGCGCAGGTAAGCGGTGAGAATGCGGTCATTCAGGTGGCCTGGATGTATTATCAGGATGGCCGCAACCAGCAGGACATCGCCGAGGCGCTGGGCATTTCCCGCGCGACGGTCGTCAACTACCTGCAAGAGGCGCGGGAAAAGGGGCTGATCCGCATCACCCTGGCCGCCCCCGCCTTCACCACCCACCGTCTGGCGCTGGAACTGTCTGACCGTTTCGGCCTGCGCGGCGCTTATGTGATCCCGGATGAGGGGACAACGAACGAGGAAGCCTTCCAGCGCATCGTGCGCGGGGCGGCGAACTGGCTGCTGGACCTGATCGTCCCGGGGGATCGGCTTGGCGTGGCCTGGGGCCGCACCGTCTATGAACTGGCGGAAATCGTCGAGGCGCGGCCGGTGGACGACCTGACCGTGCTGCAACTGGTGGGCTCCATGGCCACGCCGTATGGCTTTACGGCCGAGGCGTGTTCCACCCGCCTTGCCCAACGCCTTGGCGCGCGCTGTCTGAACCTGCATGCCCCCGCGATCCTTAGCCGAGCTGCGCTGGCGGCGGAACTGCGGGAAGAGCCGATCCTGCGCACCCAGCTTGACCAGCTGGAGACGGTCAACAAACTCCTCTTCTCCGTCGGCACTGCCACGGCGGAAAGCCATATCGTCCTTAGCGGCCTTGCCACGCGGGAAGATCTGGATTGGCACGTCGCCCAAGGGGCCGTCGGTGTGATCTGCGGGCGATTCGTTGACAAGGACGGCCAGCAGCTTCCCGGCCCGATGGAGGACCGGATGATCGGCATCCCCCTGCCGCGCCTTGTGGGGCTGGAGATGGGAATCTTGGTCACCCCCGGCCTTGACAAGGTTGAGGCGACCCGTGCAGCGATAAGGGGCGGCTATGTCACCCATCTGGTCACCGGCAGCACCGTGGCCGAGGCGCTTCTGGCCACCTGAAGGTGTCATCCCCCCACGGCGGCCTTCAGGTCCGGGAACATCGCCGCCATTCCGGCTTCGGTTGCCGGGCAAAGGCCCCGTTCGGTCAGCAGCCCCGACACCAGTTCCGCAGGCGTCACGTCAAACGCCGGGTTGCGCGCGGTGGTGCCGTCCGGGGAAATCTGGACGCTTTCGATCCGCCCGCCCTTGGTGCGGCCCTGCACCAAGGTCACCTCAGCCCCGTTCCGTTCTTCAATCGGGATCTCGCGCACCCCGTCATGCACCCGCCAGTCAATGGTGGGCGAGGGCAGCGCAACATAGAACGGCACACCATTGGCCTTTGCCGCGAGGGCCTTCAGATAGGTGCCGATCTTGTTGCACACATCGCCCCGCGCGGTGGTGCGGTCGGTGCCGACGATGACCATATCAATTTCGCCATGCTGCATCAGATGGCCGCCGGCGTTGTCGACGATCAGGTCGTGGGGGATGCCGTGGCTGTTCAGCTCCCACGCGGTCAGCTGCGCGCCCTGGTTGCGGGGGCGGGTTTCATCGACAAAAACATGCACCGGGATGCCCGCCGCATCGGCATGGTAGATCGGGCTGGTCGCGGTGCCCCAATCCACGGTCGCCAGCCAGCCCGCGTTGCAATGGGTCAGAATGTTCACCGGCCCCGATTTCCGCGCCGCGATCGCCTTGATGATCTCCAGCCCGTGCAAGCCGATCTGGCGGTTGATCTCGACATCCTCATCGCAAATTTCCGCCGCGCGCTTAGCCGCAGCCTCAGCCCTTAGCGCTGGGGGCAGGGGGGCCAGCACGCGCCGCATCTCATCCAGCGCCCAGCGCAGGTTGATGGCGGTGGGGCGGGTGTCGTGCAGCACCTCCCACGTCTCGGCCAGTGAGGCGTCGGAGGGGTCCTGCGCCATCTGCACCGCCACGCCCCAGGCCGCCGTCGCCCCGATCAGGGGCGCTCCCCGCACCCACATGTCACGGATCGCGGTGGCAAACTCTGCCCGGGTCCGCAGGGAGACCACGCGAAACTCATGCGGCAACCAGCGCTGGTCGATCACCTGCACCACGCCATCGGCATCCTGCCAGATGGTGCGGAAGGGGGTTCCGTCGATCTTCACAGGTGATCCTCCGTGTTCATCCGCCGCGCCATCGCGGTCAGCGCCGTGATCCCCGGCATCGAGGCTGCCCCAACCATCAACTGCCGCCCCATCGCCAGCGCCCGCGCCTCACACGCCGCGCGGCGGGGCACGTCGGCGATCCGCTCAAAATCGGCGTTATGCGCCAGACCAAGGATACGCCGGTGCATCTCCACCCCGCAGAACCCCACCGTATCGACCCAGATCCGCCCGATCACATCCGACAGCGCCTGTTCCGAGGCAAGGTGATGCCCTTGGTCCTCATAAAGGCTGGCCTGATACAGGATCCCCCGCCGTTCGGTTCGCCAAAGGTGGGAAAACTCGGCAACGAACGTCTCCCAGATCCCTTCGACCACCGATAGAAGCCATTCCTGCTGGGCGGCGCGGTCGCCCGGCGTGGCCTCATGCCCCGGCTGGGACAGATGCGCCATCAGGAAGTTGGCGATCAGCATGCCCACGTCAAAGCCAATGGGGCCGTAGGTGGCAAATTCGGGGTCGATGACTTTTGTCTCGGTGTCCGTCACCATGATTGATCCGGTGTGCAGGTCGCCATGCAGCATGGTTTCCGCATGGGCGGTGAAGGCCATCTTCAGGTGCTGCGCCGCGACTTTCAGGGAAAGGTCGGCGCGCAACCGTGCGACAACCCCCTCAAGCCCCGGCGTATGCCGGTTCATCGGCGCGTCGAAATAGGGGTCTGAGAACACCAGGTTCTCGGTGATGTCGCACAGCGCCACGTTCCCCGCGAACATCGCAAGGTCCGCCTTCCGCGCCGCCGCCGTCATCGACAAGTCCGACCCCCGGAACAGCGTACGGGCGCAGAACTGGCCCATGCGTGTGGCCAGCCCCTCAACCTGCCGCCCCTCAACCAATGCGTGGCGCAAGATGACGTGGGGGGTCAGAAACTCCATCACCACAATCGCCTGCGCCTCATCAAAGTGCCAGACCGAGGGGACGGATCCCGGATCCCGCGCCTCTTGCCGGATCAGGGCGTTGTATTCAAAGAATGACCGGCTCAGCGGCAGGGGCCAGCTTTCGCCGACCAGCCGCACATAAGGCAGCGCCTGTTTCACCACCGCCGACCCGGCCGATCCGGTGACGATGAACACCAGGTTCAGGTTGCCATCCCCCACCTCACGCACCTGCCAGCTGTCCTGCGGACCCACGCGGTCTTGCAGAACCGCAAGCCCCCCCAGCCGGTTTGGCAGCGTTGCCGGTGATAGTGGGGAATAGTCCTGGGCGGCATAGCCTTGCGCGGTCATGTGATCCTCCCTGATCCTGTCGTTGGGGATAGTTTTTCTAAAAACCCGGCATATGTCAAATCATATTGACAAATGATGATCGTCAGATAGCGTATGTGACGGGAGAGCAGGAAACCAATGACACGCCAGGCCATCACCATCCGTGGGCTGACCAAGGCTTTTGGCCGTAACGCCGTGCTGCGCGGCGTTGATCTGGATCTGCCAGCGGGGCAAGTGACCGTGCTGATGGGCGCGAATGGCGCGGGGAAATCCACGCTGGTCAAGGTGCTGTGTGGCGTCCACCGGGCAGATGCCGGGCAGGTGCTGCTGGACGACAAGCCCTTTGCCCCCGAAGGCCCCGCGCAGGCGCTGCGGTCCGGGGTGGTGACGGTTCACCAGAACATCAATGACGGCGTGGTGCCGGGGCTTGATGTGGCTTCAAACCTCCTCCTCGATTCCCTGGCCGAGGGGGGCAGTCTGTTCCTGAACGCCCGCCGTATGCGCGAAGACGCCCGCCGCATCGCCGCCGCCGTGGGGCTGGAGGTTGACGTGACCCGCCCCGTCGCCGGTCTGCCACTGGCCGACCGCCAGCTTGTCGCCATCGCCCGCGCCATGGTCCACAAGCCGCGCCTGTTGATATTGGATGAACCCACCTCCTCGCTGTCGATGGCTGAGGCGCAGCGTCTGTTCACGCTGATTGACCGGCTGCGCGCCGATGGGGTGGCGATCCTCTATATCTCGCACCGCATGTCCGACATTCGCCGTCTGGCAGACCGGATCATCGCCATGCGCGATGGTCAGGTGTCGGGCCTGTTTGACAGCGCCCCGCTGGATTATTCCGGTGCCGTCCGCGCCATGCTGGGGCATGAGATTACCGAGGTCGATATCACCATCCCACCCCCCGGCCCGGTCATGCTGCAAGCCACCGGCCTGCAGCTAAAACCCGAAGCCCGCGCCTTCGACCTTGCCCTGCGCGCGAATGAGGTTGTGGCGATCACCGGCCTTGTCGGGTCCGGCAAATCCGCCCTTGCCTCGGTCCTCTTCGGGCTGGAATCACCCGTTTCGGGTACACTCACCCTTAACGGCACCCCCTACCGCCCCGCCAACCCCGCGCAGGCGGTGGCGTCGGGCGTATTCCTCGCCGCCAAAGACCGGCTGATCAACGCCGTGATCCCGGCCTTCGACATTCAGTCCAACCTCAGCCTTCCGTTCACCAAAAACCACTCCGGCCCGCTTGGCCTTATCCGCCGCGCGACTGAGCGTGCCGCCGCCATGCGGAGCATTCAGGCGATGGGTGTCGTCTGCCAAGGCCCGCGCGATGGCATCCTGACTCTTTCGGGCGGGAATCAGCAAAAGGTCGTCGTCGGTCGCTGGATGTCGCAGGCCAGCCGCCTGCTGATCCTGGATGAGCCGTTTCAGGGCGTCGATATCCAAGCCCGCCGCGACATCGGCCGCCGCATCCGAGACAGCGCCACCAACCGCGCCACGCTGGTCCTGTGCGCCGAGATTGATGAGGCGCTGGAAGTGGCCGACCGCATCATCGTGATGAGCGAGCACACCATCGTTGGCGATCACCGGAATGAAGCCATCGACCTTGGCCGCCTGATGGCCGAGGTGGCGGGCAGCGTGGAAGACAGAATGGACATATCGGCATGAAGACCTTCTCACCCACCGAGTTTGCCATCCGCTATGGTTTCCTTTTGCTGATGGCCGGGCTGATCGTGGTGTTCTCGGTCCTCAAGCCGGCGTTCATGTCGCCGCAAAGCGCGGTGTTCATCCTGCAATCAGTGGCGATTACCGGCATCCTTGCGCTGGGCGTCACCGCAACGCTGGTGGTCGACGGGTTTGATCTGTCCATCGGTGCGGTGGCCACGTCGTCGCTGATGCTGTCAGCCTATGTGATGGTGATCTGGGAAATGGGCGCGGTCGCGGCGGTGCTGTTCTGCATTGCGATGGGCGCGGTGGTGGGGCTGATCAACGGCCTCCTGATCGTCAAGATGAAGGTGCCGGACCTGCTGGCCACCTTGGGGATGATGTTCCTGCTGGTCGGGTTGCAGCGCATTCCCACCCAGGGCAACTCTATCTCAACCGGGATGGTGCTGACGGATGGCACCAACGCCACTGGCAGTTTTTCCCCCGGATTCTCGATGCTTGGTCGCCACCGGATTGATTTCATTCTGCCCGACCTTGTGCCGCTATCGGTGGTCTTCCTGATCCTGATTGCCGTGCTGGTCTGGGGATTTCTGGAACTGACCCGGCATGGCCGCGTGATGTATGCCATCGGATCGAACGCGCAGGCGGCACGGCTGGCGGGGATCAATGTCGCGGGCTACCGGGTGCTGGCTTACATGATTTCGGGTGTCTTGGCCTCGGTCGGGGGGATCCTTCTCTCGGCAAGGCTTGGGCGGGGCGACGTCGCCTCAGGCAACAACCTGCTTCTGGATGCCGTGGCGGCGGCGCTGATCGGCTTCGCGGTTCTGGGGGCCGCGAAGCCGAATGCTTTTGGCACGGCCATCGGGGCCTTGTTCGTCGGCATCCTGTTGCAGGGTCTGACGATGCTGAACGCCCCTTACTACACGCAGGATTTCATCAAGGGCGCGGTTCTTGTCGTCGCCCTTGTCTTCACTTTCGCGCTGTCCGGCCGTGCTGGCCGGGGGCGCGGCTGAACGCCCCGGCAGGCTGCCCGCAGAAGCGGCCACGGACCCATGACGACCTTGGAGAAAAGGGAGGAACCAATGATCTCCAGACGCACTTTCGCAGCCCTCGTGACCAGCGTGGCACTTGTGCCGACACTTGGCGCAGCACAAACCGCGCCCGCGCCGTTCGACAACCCGGGTGAGGTGAACATCGCCCTTGTCCGCTATCTTTCGACCGGTGACTTCTTCCAGGCCTACCTGTCCGGCGTGGAAAAGCAGTCCGCCGCCCTTGGCGTGAACCTGCAGGTGTTCGACAGCCGTCAGGATGCCGCCTTGCAGGCGGACATGGTGGATCAGGCCATCGCGCTTGGCGTGGATGGGATCATCATCCAGCACGGCTTGACCGAATCGATGAAGGAAGCCGCCCAGCGCGCGGTGGATGCGGGGATCAAGGTCGTGGCCTTCGACGTGAACGTCGAAAATGCAGCCATCCCGCAGGTCGAACAGTCCGACGCCGCCTTGGCGCAACTGGCGCTTGATCAGGCGATTGCCGACCACGGCGCGGAATGGGTCGCGGGCTTCGTGCATGTGGCGGGGATTGCGCCCCTGGACCGCCGCGCCGCAGTCTGGGAAACGGTGAAGGCCGCCAACCCCGGCATTCAGGAAGTCGCGATGTTCGGCACGTTGGACAACCCGATTGCCAACTCCGTCGCCAATCAGGCGCGGTCGGTGCTGTCGGCCAATCCCAACATCCAGGTGATGTTCGCCCCCTATGACGAGTTTGCCAAGGGTGTGAAGATCGCCGTGGATGAGGCGGGGATGTCTGGACAGGTCTCGATCTACTCGGCTGACGTGTCCACCGCCGACATCCAGCTGATGCGTGAGGACGGGTCGTCCTGGAAAGCCACCGCCGCCACCAACCCTGCCGTGGTGGGCGAAGTGTCGGTGCGCACGTTGGCGCTGCTGCTGGCCGGTGAAGACCCCGGCGCATCGGTGATCGTGCCACCAACGCTGATTACCCAGGCCATGCTGAATGAGCTCAACATCACCAACATGGAAGAACTGGGCGCGAAACTGCCCGCGTTCGCCCATGCCGATGTGGCCATGGCCCCGTGGATGACGCTTCCGCCGCGTTGATCTGAGCACGATGGGCCGCACACCAGCGGCCCACCGCCCCAAAGACAGGAGCCGCCCTTGCGCAACGAAAAATCGACCGAAGCCATCGCGCATGCCATCCGGTCCCGCGTCTTCGAACATACGATCCGCAACAATGGCGGCTACCTTTCGCAGGCTTGCTCCGCCGCCGAACAACTGGCGTTTCTTTATAACGAAGGGCTGAACCTTGGCCCCTCCACCATGCCGATGGTCCCGCCGCCCTTTTCCGGCGTACCCTCGGCTGACAACCCCGACTACGTCACTGGTGCTGGCTACAACGGCCCGTTTGACGCCGTGCATGACCGCCTTTTCATCGCCCCCGCGCACTACGCCCTTGTGGCCTACGCCTGCCTGATCGAGGTTGGCCGCATGGCGCCCGAGGGGTTGGAGATGTTCAACAAGGACGGCACCTCGGTCGAGATGATCGGCGCCGAACACTCCCCGGGGATGGAGGTGCATAACGGCACCCTTGGCATCGGCTTTTCCACCGCTGCTGGTTTGGCGTGGGGCCGCAAGCGCCTTGGTCACACCGGTCGCGTCTGTGTCTTCATGTCGGATGGTGAGGTGCAAGAGGGCCAGACCTGGGAGGCGGTTCAGGCCGCCGCCCACCATGGGATCGACAATCTCTGGGCCATCATGGACGTCAACCGCCAGCAATGCGACGGCGCGATGGATGATGTGATGACCGTGGGCGACGTCGCGACCAAGCTGCGCGATTTCGGCGCTGTCGTCGCGGAAATCGACGCCCATGACCTGCCCGCCATGCGAGCCGCCGCTGCCACCCCGCACCCCGGCCGCCCGTTGATCGTGCTGGCCCATTCCCGCCCCACCCAAGGCATGGAAAGCCTGATGGGCCGCTTTCCCCGCCTTCACTACGTCCGCTTCAAGTCGGATGAGGAACGCGCCCGCATGAACCTTGAGATTGCCGCCGAACTGGGCATCGCCCCGGTAAAGCTGGAGGCCCACTGATGGAAATGGTCAACCGCCCCTACGCCGCCGCGTTCGAGGCTTATGCCGTGCAACACCCCGAGGTGCTGTGCCTGTCCGCCGACCTTACCTCCAGCTGCGAGATTGACGGTTTCCGCGACCGCCACCCCGATCAATTCCTGTCCCTCGGCATGGCTGAACAGAACATGCTGTCTTTCGCCGGGGGCCTTGGCCTTGCCGGGTTCCGGCCCTTCCTCCACAGCTTCGGCGTCTTCCTTTACCGTCGCCCCTATGACCAGCTGATGGCCTCCATCGCCTACCCGCGCCGCAAGGTCCGCCTCATGGGCTTCCTTCCCGGCGTCACTACCCCCGGCGGGATGACCCATCAGGCGATCGAGGATATCTCGGTCATGCGCACCATCCCCAACATGACCGTGCTTGAGACTGGCGACGCGACGGAGGTGGAATCCATCGTGGCCGAGGCGGACACCGTCGATGGCCCCGTCTACTGCCGCATCCTGCGCGGGGCGGTCCCGCGCCTCTTCGACACACCCCTGAAGATCGGCCAGATGCGGGTGCTGTCGGAAGGCGATGACGTGTTGGTCGTCACCGCAGGCATCACCACCGAAGAGGCGATCCGCGCCCGTGGCGCCCTGTCCCGCGCCGGGGTTTCCGTCCGCCATTTGCACCTGAACACCCTGAAACCCTTCGACGCCGCGCAGATCGTCGAACACGCCGCCAGCGTGCGCCACGGCGTCATCACCCTTGAAAACCACCTTGTCGCCGGGGGCATCGGGTCGATGGTGGCTGAGGCTTTGGCCGAAGCTGGCCTTGCCCGCCGCCTGATCCGCCTTGGCCTGCAGGACACCTACGCCCACGGCGGATCACGCCCCTACCTCATGCGTCACTACGGGATGGACGCGCTGTCCCTCGTCCGCGCGGTGGAACGGTTGACCGGCCAGACCACCTGCATTGACGAAGCAGCGCTTGAGGGCGTGCGGATCGACGCGGTTCATTCGCTGGTCAAGGCCGAAGCCCTTTGATGCAGCGGTTCCGCGTTACCTACCGCCTGCGCGCGGCGTCCCTTGCCGAGGCATCGGCCCGCGCCGAAGGAATCGCCCTGGAGCAAACGGTTGAGATTCCGCGCGACGTGGTTCCGCCGGGCTACATCACCGATGAGATCCTTGGACGAGTCGAAGACGTGACCGAACTGGCCGAAGGCCAATGGCAAGCCACCCTCAGCTATTCCCCCGACAGCGCGGGCGACGAACTGACCCAATTCCTGAACGTGGTTTTCGGCAACTCCTCCATCCAGCAGGGCATCCGGGTCACGGGCGTTGACCCCGGCCCCACCATGGCCGCCCGCTTCCCCGGCCCCCGTTTCGGCATCAAAGGCATCCGCGCGCTTTGTGGCCGGGCGAACGGTGGCCTGATCGCCCCGGTCCTGAAACCCATGGGCCTTGGCCCCGACGATTTCGCGAAACTCGCCGCAGGCTGCGTGCGCGGGGGGGCTGATATCGTCAAGGAAGACCACGGCCTTGCCGGCCAACCCACCGCCCCCTTCCGCGCCCGCGTGACGGCCGTGGTGCAGGCCATGCGAAGGGCGAGGGAGGAGACGGGCCGCAAGACCCTTTACTTCGCCAACCTCTCCGGCCCCGCCGACCAGATCGAAAGCAACCTGCACTTTCTCAAAGACGCAGGCGCGGACGGGGTCCTCGTCATGCCCGGTCTTTTCGGCTTCGGCCTCGTCCAGCGCATTGCCGCTGACGCCGCGCTGGCCCTGCCCATCATGACCCACCCCTCCTTCCTCGGCCCATATGTCCTGGCCCCCGATACCGGCATCGACCACGGCGTGATGTTCGGCACGCTGCAGCGCCTTGCGGGCTCTGACATCTCGGTCTTCCCCAATGTCGGCGGTCGATTCGGGTTCACCGCCACCGAATGTCAGCAGATCGCCACCGCCTGCCACACCCCGGATGGCCCCGGCCAGCCGATGTTCCCCAGCCCCGGCGGCGGGATGAGCGTGGCGCGCGCGGCGGAAATGCAAGGAATGTATGGGCAGGATGTGGTCTATCTGCTGGGCGGTAGCCTGTTGAAAGAAACGGACCGGATAGATCAAGCCGTGGCTGCCATGCGCGCGGCCCTCGACGCCTCAACTTGAAACGCGCCACGCGCGAACGGACTTGCGCCCTGTTATGTTATAACCTAGTTACACCCTGCAACCACTGCACCTGAGTCGGGGAGGTGGCCTTTGCCATCAATTGCAGGACCGCCATGCGCGATGGATTGACCCGGAATGAGACCGAAGTGCTTGCCCTGATCCGGGCGGCCGACGGTCCCTTGACCGCCTACCAACTTCTGAACCGGATGCAGCACGGGCCAGGCGCGGTCGCCCCGCCCACCGTGTACCGCGCGTTGAAGGGGTTGGAGGATGCTGGTCTGGTGCGCAAGATCGAAACCCTGCGCGCCTGGGCTGCGGTCAAGACCGATGCCTCGGGCGTTGTGGTGATCTGCGATGATTGCGGCACCGTCCGCACCGTCACCGCGCCGAACCTGTTCGAATCGCTCCACCAAAGCCTTGAGGCGGAGGGCTTCACCGAAGCCCGCCAGACGATTGAGGTGCATGGCAGCTGCAGCGATTGCACTACAGGGCACCGCGCATGAGGCGTGATCTGCTTCTTACCGGCATCGCAGGCCGCCTTGGGCTGGCGCTGGGCTTGTCGTCGCTGCTGTGGCTTGGCCTTTGGCTGGTGGTGGGCTGAGCCATGGCATTGAAACTGCGTGACCTGACCCTTGGCTATGACCGCCACCCTGCGGTGCATCACCTGAACCTTGACCTGTGCGCTGGCAGCCTGACGGCCATCGTCGGCCCGAACGGGGCTGGCAAATCCACCCTGATGAAGGGCCTGATCGGTGAGCTTGCGCCCCTGGAAGGCCGGATTGACCGCACCGCCCACCGCCTTGCCTACCTGCCGCAACTGTCTGAGGTTGACCGCAGCTTTCCCGTCACCGTGGGCGCTTTCGTGGCCATGGGCCTGTGGCACAAGGTCGGCGCTTTCGGGCGTATTTCCGGCAACGCTGCCGCACCCGTGGCTGAGGGTTTGGCGGCTGTTGGCCTGACCGGTTACGAACGCCGCCCGATTTCGGCCCTGTCCGGCGGGCAAATGCAGCGGGTGCTTTTTGCGCGGCTGCTGTTGCAGGATGCCGACTTGATCCTGCTGGATGAACCCTTCACCGCGCTGGATACCCGCACCGCGGGTGAGCTGTTGCAGGTCGTCAAGCGCTGGCATGGCGAGGGGCGCACTGTCGTTGCGGTCCTGCATGACCTTGACGCCGTGCGCAGCCATTTCCCCGACACGCTGCTTTTGGCGCGCGAAAAGGTGGCCCATGGCCCCACCGCGCAGGTCCTGACCGCCGAAAACCTGTTCCGGGCCCGGCAGAAGTCTGAGGCGTTCGTTGAGGCCGCCCCCGTCTGCGACCGGGTTGAGCTTGGCGCCGCATGAGCTGGCTGGTCGACCCTTTCACCGACTTCGTCTTCATGCAGCGCGCCCTTCTGGGGTGCCTTGCCATCTCGCTTGGGGCCACGCCGGTGGGCGTCTTCCTGATGCTGCGGCGGATGAGCCTGACCGGCGACGCCATGGCCCACGCCATCCTGCCGGGGGCTGCGGTCGGCTATCTGGTCGCGGGCCTGAACCTTGGCGCGATGACGATTGGCGGCGTGGTGGCCGGGCTGATCGTGGCCGTGCTGACCGGGGCCGTCGCCCGCTTTACCGCGTTGCGCGAAGATGCCTCGCTTGCCGCGTTCTACCTGATTTCCCTGGCGCTGGGCGTGCTCCTAGTGTCGCTGAAGGGGTCAAACGTCGATCTGATGCATGTTCTGTTCGGCACCGTCCTTGCGCTGGACAATGCCGCGCTGATCCTCCTCTGCGCCATCACCACCGTCACCCTTGCCACCCTTGCCCTTATCTTCCGCCCGCTGGTTCTGGAATGTGCCGACCCGCGTTTCCTTGCGTCAGTCAGTCGGTGGAGCGGGCCTGTCCACTTCATCTTCCTGGCCCTTGTCGTCCTGAACCTTGTCGCCGGGTTTCAGGCGCTGGGCACGCTGATGGCTGTCGGCATCATGATCCTGCCCGCCGCCACCGCCCGGTTCTGGGCGACCAGCATCAGCGGCATGCTGATCGTCGCGGCGGTGTCGGCCAGCATCGCATCCGTCTTCGGGCTGCTCATGTCGTATCACGCGGGCCTGCCGTCTGGCCCTGCCATCATCCTGTCCGCAGGATGCCTTTACCTTCTGTCGCTGGGCTTTGGCCGGGTTGGCAGCCTGTTCACCCGCGCCTTCCCGCGCCCCCATCTTGACGCCTAAAAGGGTTTTTCCATGATCACCCGTCGTTTGCTGCTGATCTCTGCCGCCGCCATTTCCTTTGCCTCAACCGCGCTTGCTGAGGGCAAACTGAAGGTCGTCGCCACCTTCTCCATCCTTGGTGATCTGGTCGCGCAGGTGGGCGGTGACCGGGTTGAGGTGACCACGCTTGTCGGCCCGGATGGCGATGCGCATGTCTACCAGCCGTCGCCCGCCGATGCGCAAGGTGTTGCGGATGCGGCGGTCATCGTGGCCAACGGCCTGGGGTTTGAAGGCTGGATGGACCGGCTGGTTGAGGCGTCCGGCACCGCTGCCACCGTGGTCATCGCGTCAAACACCGTGACCCCCATCGCCTTTGCCGAAGCGGTGGAGGAGGCGGGTCACGATGACCACGCCGACGAACACGCTGACGAACATGCCGAGGAACACGCTGACGAAGCGCATGACCACGACCACGCGCATGACCACGGCGCGCAGGATCCCCATGCCTGGCAGAACGTCACCAACGTGGCGATCTATGTTGAAAACATCGCCGCTGGTCTTACCGCCGCTGACCCGGAAGGTGCGGCCACCTACAAGGCCAACGCAACGGCCTATCTGGCGGAACTGAGCGTGCTGGACGCCGACATTCGTGCCGCTGTCGCGGCGCTGCCTGCGGATCGGCGGACCATCGTCACCTCGCATGACAGCTTTGGCTATTTTGCCGCCGCCTACGGTCTGACCTTCGTGTCGCCGCAGGGCGTGTCGACCGAAGCCGAAGCCTCGGCCATGGATGTGGCCGCGCTGATCACCCAGATCCGTGACGCCGGAATCAGCGCCGTTTTCGTGGAAAACATCGCCGACCCGCGCTTGTTGGAGCAGGTTGCCAGTGAAACCGGGGCCAAGATCGGCGGGACGCTGTTTTCTGATGCGCTGTCTGGCCCCGATGGCCCGGCATCAACCTATCTGGCGATGATGCGCAACAACCTGACGCAGCTGACGGCGGCGCTTGGGTCGTGAAGCGTAGGTCGGGGCCTGCCCCGACCTATCCGACGGTTCAGATCGGCTGCCCGGCCAGCAGTTTCGGCAACTCGCCCGTCAGGCCCGCCGCCTGACGCATGAAGCCGCGTCGCAGGCCGGGGATCGCGCTGACGATCCCCATCCCCAGATCACGGCCAAGGCGCAGCACCGGGTTGTCGTTGGAAAAGATCCGGTTGACCGTATCCATGCCAAGGGCCAGCGCTGTGGCGTCAAACCGCCGCCAGCGCTGGTATTCCTGCAGCGCAGTGGGGTTGCCGGGGTCTTCGCCGCGCCGCCGGGCCAGGATCAGCACCTCGGCCAGGGCCGCCACATCGCGCAGGCCAAGGTTCAGACCTTGCCCCGCAATCGGGTGAACGCCATGCGCTGAATCGCCCACCAGCGCCACGCGGGGGGCTATGAACCGTTCGGCCAGCGACAGGGACAGGGGATAGGTAAAGCGCGCGCCTGCCAGGGAAATCTTGCCAAGGAAATCCCCGAACCGGGGGCGCAAGGCCGCAAGATACTGGTCATCCGGCAGCGCCTGGATGGCGGCGGCGGTCTCGGCATCCTCGCTCCACACGATGCTGGAGTGGTGGCCGCCTTTCAGCGGAAGAATGGCCAAGGGCCCGGCTGGCATGAAGAACTGTTGGGCGATGCCCATGTGGTCGTGTTCGTGGTGGATCGCGGTGACCAGCGCCGTCTGGCCATACCCCCAGCCGACCCGCTTGATCCCCGCCCGCGTGGCCACGCCTGACCCGCGCCCGTCACAGCCGACCAGCAGACCCGCTGTGATCACCCGCCCACTGGCCAGCGTGACCGCGACGCCGGTGGCAGACACGTCCTGCGCCACGACCGTTTCGCCTGACAGCAGCGTCACGCCGGGCGTGGCCTGCATGGCGGACAGGAAGGCGGCGTAAAGATACCGATCCTCCAACAGGTGCCCCATCGGGCCTTCCTCAATCTCGGCATGGTCGAAGTGCAGAAAGAACGGTGCCGCCCCTTCGCCCGCGCGGCCATCGCTGGCCTTGATCTGCAAGATCGGTTGCGCCTTGTCCTTGACGCCGTCCCAGACGCCGATGGCCGACAACAGCCGGATCGAGGCGATGGCCAGCGCATAGGACCGCCCGTCAAACCCCGCCTCGGCCCGGTCAGGCGCGGGACGCGCGTCCACCACCGTGACCTGGAACCCCCCTTGCGCCAGCGCCAAAGCCAGGGCAGGGCCGTTCAAACCCCCGCCCGCGATCAGGATATCGGTATCATGTGCCATGACGGCAGACTTACCGCGCTGGCCCGGATTGTCCATGCGTCCCCAAGCCGCTACCGTGCCCCAAACGGGAGAGATGCATGACCGGCAGCTGGGCAAACATGACCGCATCCGAACTGGGGCGCGAAATCGGCAAGGGCCGGATCCACCCGGTTGAACTGGCCGAGGCGTTTCTGGACGCCATCGACAGCCACCCCCACGCCACCCGCATCTACGCCCGCACCACCGCCGACCGCGCGCGGGGCGAGGCGATGGCCGCCGCCGGTCGCGCCAAGGCGGGGTTGCGCAAGGGGCTTCTGGACGGTGTACCGATCAGCTGGAAAGACCTGTTTGACACCGCCGGCGTGGCGACTGAGGCGGGTTCGGCCCTGCTGAAACACCGCACGCCCGCGCGGGATGCGGCTGTGTTGCAGACCGCCACGCTTCAGGGTCTGGTGTGCCTTGGCAAGACGCATATGTCAGAACTGGCGTTTTCAGGCCTTGGGCTGAACCCGGTCACCGCGACACCCCCATGCCTGAACGATGACCGTGCCGTGCCGGGGGGGTCATCCTCCGGCGCTGCGGCGTCGGTCGCGTTCGGGCTGGCCTCTGCCGCCATCGGGTCTGACACGGGCGGATCAGTGCGTATCCCCGCCGCATGGAATGACCTTGTCGGCCTGAAAACCACCGTCGGCAGCCTGCCGATGACCGGCACCGTCCCCTTGTGTGAGGCGTTCGACACCATCGGCCCTCTGGCCCATTCGGTGGAAGACTGCGCCCATCTTCTGGCCGCGCTGCACGGCGCCCGCGCGGCTGACCTTGCCGGGGCCACCCTTGTCGGCAAGCGCTTTGCCATTCTGGAAACCGTGGCGCTGGATGATCTGCGCGACCGGCCCGCCAAGGGCTTTGACGACGCCACCCAACGCCTTGCCCGCGCCGGGGCCACGATTGACCGGATCACCGCCCCCGAGGTGGCCGAAGCGCTGAGTCTGGCCGCCCTTCTGTTCACGGCTGAGGCTTATGGCATCTGGCGCGAAACGATCGAGGACGCGCCGGAAAAGATGTTCCCGCGCATCCTTGAACGCTTTCGGTCCGGCGCGCAGCATTCGGCGGCGGATTATGTTGCAGGCTGGCGGCGGCTGCACCAGTTGCGCGGCGTCTGGGCCGACCGCACCGCCGCCTATGACGCGGTGATCCTGCCGACAGCGCCGATCTTGCCGCCGGACGCCAACCGGCTGATGACCGATGACGCCTATTACGTCACCGAAAACCTGCTGGCCCTGCGCAATACGCGAATCGGCAACATGATGGGCCTGTGTGCGCTGACCTTGCCCACCTCGCAACCGTCTTGCGGGATCAGCCTGATGGCGGCACCGGGGCAGGAAAACCGGCTGCTGCGCCTTGGGGCCGCAGCGGAACGCGCGCTGCGCTAAACGCAATCCCTGCCGAAAAGACACAACCCGTCCTGCCAACCCTCTCACCCGGCTGGTTTTTCTGGACCTGCGCGCGGCACCCGGCTATCGTTCCGGGAAATGGGGCATCTAGACCCCGACCTTGAGGCAGCAATGGCGTTTCCTGAGCGGTTTTCGAACCTGCCAGACTATGCGTTTCCGCGTTTGCGGAAGCTACTTGATGCGCACGCCCCCGGCGGCGACCAAATCGCCATGACCATCGGTGAGCCGCGCCATCCGATGCCGGATTTCGTCGGCCCTATCCTGGCGGCCAACCTTTCGGGCTTCGCCGTCTACCCCCCGAACGAAGGCGCGCCCTGGCTGTTGGCCGCCATTTCCGCCTGGATCGCGCGGCGCTATGCGGTCAGCGTTTCGGAAGACAATCTCATGGTCCTGAACGGCACGCGCGAGGGGTTGTTCAACGCCGCAATCGCGCTGTGCCCGGAAACCAAGAACGGCAAGAAGCCGGTCATCCTGATGCCGAACCCGTTTTATCAGGTCTATGCCGTGGCCGCGCTGACCGTGGGGGCCGAACCGGTCTATGTTCCCGCCACCGCCGCCACCGGCCATCTGCCTGACTACGGCAGCTTGGCCCCGGAAGTGCTGGACCGTGTGGCGCTGGCCTACATCTGTTCCCCCGCGAATCCGCAAGGGGCTGTGGCGTCGAAAGACTACCTCGCCGACCTGTTGGCGCTGGCGGAAAAGCACGATTTCAAGATCCTCGCGGATGAGTGCTATTCCGAGATCTGGCGCGATGCCCCGCCCCCAGGCCTGTTGCAGGTTGCGCAGCAACAGGGCGCTGACCCGGAACGGGCGGTCGTGTTTCATTCGCTGTCCAAGCGGTCAAACCTGCCCGGCCTGCGGTCTGGCTTTGTCGCTTCGGGGCATGAGACGATGCTGCGCCTGCGCCAGTTGCGCGCTTTTGCCGGTGCGCCCTTGCCCATGCCCCTGCAAAAGGTGGCCGAGGCCTGCTGGCAGGATGAGGCGTATGTCACCGCATCCCGCGCGATGTATCAGGCCAAGTTTGCCAGGGCCGACCAGATATTTGCGGGCCTTCAGGGCTATCAAACCCCCGAGGGCGGCTTTTTCCTGTGGTTGCCGGTCGAGGATGGCGAGGCCGCGACCGTGAAACTTTGGCGCGAAACGGGGGTGCGGGTTCTGCCCGGCGCTTACCTGTCGCGCGATGTTGGGGGCCCAAACGGGCTTGATAACCCCGGCAAGGGATATATCCGGGTCGCCCTTGTGGCCCCGATGGAAGAAACGCAGCGCGGGCTGACCCAGCTTCGCGATTGTCTTTACGGGTGAGGTGACCATGGCTTCCTTTCAGGCACGGCAGCGCGATCCACTTCTTGACCAGGGGACCCAAGCGATGCTGGAACGCCGCGGGCGTGAGCTGCTCGGTCTGATGCTGATCCTTGTGGCGCTGGCGTTTGCCATGATGCTTGCCACCTACTCGCCCGAGGATCCGGGCTGGATGGTCGCCACGGAAGAAGCGGCGCAGAACTTCTTCGGCCGGTTCGGTGCGGCGGTGGCGTCCACCCTCATCATCCTGATCGGGCAGGGGTCCTGGGCCATTCCGGCGATTCTTGCGGTCTGGGGCGGGCGTTTCATGGCCCATCGGGGGGGCGAGCGCGCGTTGGGCCGGGTGGTCTTTGCCGTCGTCGCCGTGGCCTTCGCCGCTGTGCATTGCGCCACGCTGGTGCCAGGGGATGCCTGGACCCATACCTTTGGCCTTGGGGGGCTGTTTGGCGATACCGTACTTGGGTCATTGATCGGCATCGTTCCGGGCGGCGCCGGCTTTGGGCTGAAATTGCTGTCGCTGGTCACCTTTGCGGGCCTCTTGGTGATGATGCTGTATGTCACCGGCTTTGATCTGGCCGAGCTGCGGGCGATCCGCCGGTTTCTGCTTTTGGGCACGATCATGGGCTATTCCGCCTTGGCGCAGGGGCTTGGCTCCGGTGCGCGGGGGGCCGTCCTTGGAGCCCGTACGCTGCAAGACCGCGCCCGCAGTCGCGCTGCCGCTGTCCAGCCCGCGGCTCGTGAAGGGGCGGGCCTGCGTCGGACACTTCCCCCCGTCACGGGGGCTGGAATGACGCCCGAACCCCTGCGCGCCGCGCCGTCGCGCGCCATGCCTGCCGGCCTGCGCCCCGACACACGGGTGACTGAACCTGCGGTCATCGCACCGAAGGCCAGCTTTCTGTCGCGCCTGCGTCGTGCGGCCGATCCGCAGCCAGAGCTGGTGGATCAGCCCATCGCCGACGCTGCATGGGACGCCAGCCTGCCCAGCGAAGACCGCATCAAGGCGCGTATTTCCGACGTCATCCGCAACCGGGTTCAACGTGTGGCCGAACCGGTGGCCGCTGTTCCTGCCGCACGGGTTGAACCGCCGGTAATGCGCCCGCGCGGCCCGGTGGTTCTGATGGCCGATACAAGGCCCTTGCCGGTGGCGTCGCGTACCGCGCCAAAGCCCTTGTGGCAGCCCGAGGAGGACGAGGACGACGACCTTGACGCCCCGCTCCCCGCCAACATGTTCGCCGAAGATGTCCAGTGGGACGACGAAGACGCCCTGATCGAGGATGAGGCCCCCGCCGCCCCGCGACTGCTGGCTGTCACCGCCGACCGCCGCGCCGTGGTGCAGCACGCCGCACGCAAGGCCCCCCCGTCCCGCCAGGCCATGGCCGAAACCCAGCCTGGTCTGCGCTTTGACGACAGCGGCCCCGCATATGAGCTTCCGCCGCTCAACCTCCTGTCGGTCCCCACGACCGTCCAGCGCACCCAGCTTTCCAACGAGGCGCTCGAGGAAAACGCTCGGATGCTTGAATCGGTCCTCGACGATTACGGCGTGAAGGGCGAAATCACCGCCGTCCGGCCCGGCCCGGTCGTGACCATGTACGAATTGGAACCCGCCCCCGGCCTGAAAGCCAGCCGCGTGATCGGTCTGGCCGATGACATCGCGCGCAGCATGTCCGCGCTGTCCGCCCGCGTGTCTACCGTTCCGGGCCGCACCGTCATTGGCATCGAACTGCCGAACGCCGTGCGCGAAAAGGTGGTGCTGCGCGAAATCATCTCCGCCCGCGACTTCGGCGACAGCCAGATGCGCCTGCCGCTGGCCTTGGGCAAGGACATCGGCGGTGACCCGATTGTTGCCAACCTGGCAAAGATGCCTCACCTCCTGATTGCCGGGACCACGGGCTCGGGCAAATCCGTCGCGATCAACACGATGATCCT
>JANPJU010000007.1:0-1959 GCA_031425675.1 Paracoccaceae bacterium
ACCATTGCGTTCGGCCTTGAGGATGTTTTCCATCTTCATCGCTTCGACCGTGGCAAGGGCCTGACCTTCCTGCACCTCATCGCCAACCGCGACGTTGATCCTGACCACAAGGCCAGGCATCGGGCAAAGCAGGAATCTGGATGTATCGGGTGGCAATTTCTCCAGCATGTGGGCCGACAGCGCGTGCTGGCGCGGGCTGCGGACATGGACCTTGAGGTCAGCGCCGCGCAGGCGCATCCGGAACCCCATGGGGATCTTGGTGGTCTTCAGCGCCAGCGGCGTGCCATCCACGATCAGCCGGGCCAGCGGTTGGCCGGGCGTCCAGGCGGACGTGACGCGCAATGCAGATCCATCGGCGAAGGTGACGGTTGACCCGTCAGGATCGGCGGCAATGGTCACCGCATGATCCACCCCTTGCAGGCTGATGACCCAGGCATCGCCCACCCGGCGTTCGTGGTTGTCCATCGTGCCGGAAATCCGGGTGCGGCGGATTTCGGCCACGCGGTTCATCGCGGCGGCGGCGGCGGCCACGCGGCGCAGGGTGTCGTCGTCCAACGTCGCGCCCTTGAAGCCGTCGGGGTATTCTTCCGCGATAAAAGCGGTGGTGATGTTGCCCGAGCGGAAGCGCGGATGGTCCATCACCGCGCCCACGAAGGGCAGGTTGTGGCCAATGCCTTCGACCTCGAACGTGTCGAGTGCCAGGCGCATCTCCTCAATCGCCTGCGCGCGGGTCGGGGCCCAGGTACACAGCTTGGCGATCATCGGGTCGTAGAACATGCTGATCTCACCACCCTCAAACACGCCGGTATCGTTGCGGACAATGCCGGTGGCGGTCGGGCCTTCCACCGGGGGCCGGTAGCGGGTCAGGCGGCCGATCGAAGGCAGGAAGTTGCGGTAGGGATCTTCGGCGTAAAGTCGGCTTTCCATCGCCCAGCCGTTGATCTTGAGGTCTTCCTGACGGAACGGCAGCGCCTCACCCGCCGCGACGCGGACCATCTGTTCCACAAGGTCAACGCCGGTGATCAGTTCGGTCACCGGGTGTTCAACCTGCAGCCGGGTGTTCATTTCCAGAAAGTAGAAGTTTCGGTTGCCGTCCACGATGAATTCCACCGTCCCGGCACTGGTATAGCCCACCGCGCGGGCCAGGGCGCAGGCCTGTTCGCCCATCGCCCTGCGGGTTTCAGGGTCAAGGAAGGGGCTTGGCGCCTCTTCGATGACCTTCTGGTTCCGACGCTGGATCGAACATTCGCGTTCGTGCAGATAGACGATGTTGCCATGGCTGTCGCCAAGCACCTGAATTTCGATGTGGCGGGGCTGGGTCACGAACTTTTCGATGAAGATCCGGTCATCGCCAAAACTGGCCGCCGCTTCGTTCTTTGACGACTGGAAACCCTCCCGCGCCTCGGCGTCGGTCCAGGCGATGCGCATGCCCTTGCCGCCACCGCCCGCGCTGGCCTTGATCATCACCGGATAGCCGATCTGGGTGGCGATGCGGGCGGCCTCATCGGCGTCGGCAATCAGATCCATGTGGCCGGGAACCGTGGACACGCCCGCCGCCATCGCCAGTTTCTTTGAAGTGATCTTGTCGCCCATCGCTTCGATCGCGGGCGAAGGGGGGCCGATGAAGACCACGCCGGCGGCTTCCAGTGCTGCGGCAAAGTTCATGTTTTCGCTAAGGAAACCATATCCGGGATGCACCGCTTCGGCGCCGGTGGCCTTGACGGCGGCCATGATCTTGTCGATCACGATATAGGACTGCGCGGCAGGGGAGGGGCCGATGTGGACAGCCTCATCCGCCATCTTGACGTGGAGCGCGCCACGGTCGGCGTCGGAATAGACGGCCACCGTCTTGATCCCCATCTTGCGCGCGGTCTTGATGACGCGGCAGGCGATTTCACCCCGGTTGGCGATCAGGATCTTCTTGAACATCGGCTTCCCCCCTCAGGTCGTGAATAGCAA
>JANPJU010000008.1:0-15338 GCA_031425675.1 Paracoccaceae bacterium
TGGAACATCACCTTGGCATGACCTGCGACCCGGTTAAGGGCCTTGTTCAGGTGCCTTGCATCGAACGGAACGGCCTTGGCGCGATCAAGGCGGTGTCAGCTGCCAGCCTGTCGATGCGCGGCGACGGCCAGCATCTGGTCAGCCTGGACGCCTGTATCGAGACCATGCGCCAGACCGGGCAGGACATGCATGAAAAATACAAGGAGACCAGCCTTGGCGGCTTGGCGGTGAACGTCCCGAACTGCTGATACGCCTGTCAAATGGAGCCGCGCCAAGGCGCGGCACACCTTTTGTCTTGCCCCGCGCAGCCGCGGGGCCGTGCGCTCTGCGCGGAGTATTTTTGAAAAGAGCAATCTGCCTTGCTCTTTTTCCAAATACTCCCCGGGGGTTTGGGGGCAGGATGCCCCCATCATTCAAGCCGGTTGGCGCGCGTCTTCGCGCGTCAGAGGCGAGACACGGGGTCTTCGCGCGGAACGCGCTTTGTTTGAAAACCGGACTGGCAACGGCGATGTCGCTTTCAGACTGGCAGCACCCAAAGCTCCGGGTTACGCAAGGGCATGGCCAAGGACACCACCCTGCGGGGCATCGTGCTGATGCTCATTTTCTGCATGATTGCGCCGCTATTGGATGTCTCGGCCAAGTTGGCGGCCGAAGGGGGTGTTCCGGTTGGCCAGATCACCACGGCGCGCTTTGTGGTGCAGTTGCTGCTGATGCTGCCGGTGGTGCTGGTCATGGGCCTGTCCTTGCGCCTCACGGCACGGGCGCTGGCTTTCACTGTATTGCGGGCCATCTTCCTGATCCTGTCCACCTTTTCCTTCGTGTCTGGCATCGCGGTGATGCCGGTGGCCGACGCCCTCGCCATCGCCTTTGTCGAGCCATTCATACTTCTGGTTCTGGGCTCCCTCATCTTCGGTGACCATGTCGGCCCCCGCCGGATCGCGGCCTGTGCGGTGGGCTTTGGCGGGGCGCTTTTGGTGATCCAGCCCTCGCTTGCCGTGTTCGGCTGGGTGGCGCTCTGGCCGCTGGGAACCGCGTTCTTCTTTGCGTTCTACATGCTGGTCACACGCGCCATCTCGGCCTGGATGCATCCGGTGGCGATGCAATTTCATACGTCGTGGACCGGCCTCCTTTTGTGTCTGCCGGTGATGGTTCTGGCCAAAGGCACGGGCATAGGCCCGCTTGACCCGGTCTGGCCGGAAGGGCTTAACTGGCTGTGGCTCATGGGCGTCGGCTTCTGGGCAGCCGTCAGCCACATGGCCATGACCTACGCGCTGAAATTCGCGCCCTCAGCCACGCTTGCCCCGCTGCACTATTCCGAAATCGTGGTCGCGGTGGCGCTTGGCTATCTGATCTTCGAAGATTTCCCCAATCTGATGACCTGGGCCGGAATTGCCGTCATCGTCGCCTCGGGCTTGTACATGATCCACCGTGAGCGTCTGGCCGCACGGCTTATCCGGCTGCCGTCAACGCCTTGATCGCCGCATCCAGCCGCCGGCGGGGCAAAATGACCAGCATGCCGGGGCGGTCGAACTCCAGCGCCACGCGCCGCGCGACCACCCGGTTTGAGGTACCTGTTGTCCCGTCCGGCGCAAAGCTGATCCCCACGATCGGCCATTCCAGCCCTGTGCTGCTTCCCGTGACAGGGCCCATCGGAAACAGCGACAGAGGTTCGCCCGGCGTCAGGCTCAGCTCAATCCGGGGCGGCGCAGCAAAGGCCACGTCCTGCGGCCCGATCAGGATGCAGCGCTGCGCCGCCCGCTGGACCAGCGTGTTCATTGCCGCAAGCCCATGGTCCAGCCGCGCGCCCGCAAAGCCCAGCGCAAGGATCAGGGGCGCATTGATCGACCGCAGCGCCTTGTCAAAATCGGTGGTCAACTGTTCGGCCATCGGATGCTGGCGGTCCAGCGGGATCGCCGCGCGCGCCTTGGCGGACAACGAATCAAAGTCGCCGATCACTGCTTCGGGCAGGACATTCAACCGCAACAGCCGGTCTGCCCCGCCGTCTGCCGCCACCACGACCGGCGCGCGCGCCAGACACAAGGCAAGGTCACGCCGGCCAAAAGGCCCCCCGCCTGCCAGGGTCACGCCATGTATGGTCTGGACAATCGCGGGTTTCATGCAAAACTGTATCCAATTAAGGCAGGTTTCTTGGGGTCCGGCCACAATCAATCCATCAAATTACCCCGGTCTGTCCATGCATTAGGGCAGTATGGGCTTCAGTGTTGCGGTGCAAGAAGGCGAAAGGTTGTCAGGTCATGACCAGTGAAAGCAAAATTCTGACGGTGTCTTACGGCACGTTCAGCTGCACGCTGGAAGGGTTTGATGATCCTTTCAACACCATGAAGGCCATTGCAGAGTATTTTCGCGACCTGACCGCCGAAGACCGCTATTTCGGGGCCGAACCGCCACAGCCCGATGCCGCGATGCTGCACCGCATCGCCGAACGAGAAGTGTCGCGTCTGGTTGATGCGCGTGTGCGCGAAAATGGCGTCCACTTGCGCCCACAGGACGGCACGGGCATTGCGCCGACGCCAGCGACACCGATGCCAGTTGCCGAGGTGGCACCGCCGCCGACGCCGACCGAACCCGCGCTGCATGATGCAATGCCGGACGGCGTTGCGGCCAAGCTGGCCCGCGTTCGACACTCGGTCACCATCGACCCGCTCAGCGTTGCGCTGCCCGTCGATGACATTCTGAACAGCGCCGCGCTGGACGACCTGTCCGATACCCTGCCGTCAGAAGGCCTGACCGAACAGGACCCGGTCGCCATCGGCAACGATGCTCTCAGGCAGCTTGAGGCGTTGTTGCGCTCCCCTGTCGCAGACGCGGCCGAAGATGTCGCCAAGCTAAGTGAAGGTGCTGCAAAGGCGGACGAATGGATCGACGCGCCGGCAGGAGACATCGCCCTGGCCGCCGAGGCCGAGCAGGCCGATGACATCACGGCCGTAGACAGTCAGCCCACGGACCTTGAGCCGGAAGACGTGCTTGCCGCTGATCTTCTGGCCGAAGGCACTTACGGCCTTCTGTCGGCAGATATTGATCCGACGTCGGACGATGCTTTGCCGGATGAGATGGTTTTCGAAGACGCGCTTGATGATGCGCCGCAGCCTGACATCAGCTTTGCCCCCGATCTTGCAGATCTTGCCGCCATCGATGTTCAGGGTGCGGATGTTCAGGGTGCCGATGTTGAGGGCGCCGATGTTCAGCCGGAAGACAGCCCGGACGTGCCGGCCTCACTGACCGAGGCTTTGCTGGATGACCCGCTGCCCGAAGCTTCGGACCTTGACGCCGGGGCCGCTGCTCTGGCCACGGACGCGCCAGTCCCTGCCATAGTTGAGGCCGCACCGGAGGCAAGCCCCGAACCGGCTGAAGCAGATCGGCCCGCTGGCCGCGGCAAGCGCGTCAATTCGCGCGTCGTCCGCCTGCGTCCGAATGACGGCGACGATGCCCGTCAGAACCGGCCCAACTCGCGCCGTCTGGCACCCGGAAGCGACGACGCCGAGATTTCCCGTCTGATGCGGCAGACCGATGATGCGATGGCCGATGATGACAATCGGCGCCGGCTGGACTCTATTTCGCACCTGAAGGCCGCCGTCGTTGCAACCGAAGCAGATCGCGCCTTGTCTGGTGAGACGAAGCCGCCCGCCGACACGCGGTCCGACATCTATCGCGATGATCTGGCCGACGTCGTGCTGCCGGATGATCCTGCCCCCGCACGTGACGGGGCCGCTGCCGGGCAGGGTGACACCCCCCCGGAGGGCCCCGCCGTGAAGCCCCGCCGCAAGACGGTTTCGGTGCGTCCGGCTGGCCCGCGCCCGGGCACGATCCGCCCTGGGCTGGTGGGTCCACCGCCGCTGGTTCTGGTGTCGGAACAACGTATTGACCGGTTCGTGGCCGTCCCGGCTGCTCCACCTGCCCCGGTTCTGGCGCCCGCCCCTGAAGCCCCGGCCCAAGTCGCCTTGGATGCCGCAGCACCGTCAGCCGCCATCCCGGCCCCCGCCGCCCCCGCCCCAGTGCTAGAGCCTGTCGCAGTCGCGGCGACCCCGCTTGACCAACAGCCGGCGGCTGGCCTGCGCACCGGGCGTCTGACCGGGGCCATCGGCCTTGGCGCTGCCAGCCCGCTTGCGCCACAGAAAAAGATCGTCCTTGAACAGCCCTCGCAAGGTGCGGGCGCCGAGCAGGATGACGAGGATGACCACGACGAACATCTGAGCGCCAACGAACAGGCCGGTCTGGTCGAATTTGCTGAACGTGTCGGCGTCAAGTCGATGGCCGAAATGCTGGAGGCCGCCGCCGCCTATGCGACCTGCATCGAAAAGCGCAGCCAGTTCACCCGCCCGCAACTGATGCGCCGCCTGATGGCCAGTGCCGGCACCCGCCCGGTCAGCCGTGAGGATGGCTTGCGCAGCTTTGGCACCCTTTTGCGCACCGGGCGGATCGAAAAGGTCAGCCGCGGCCATTACATGCTGGCCGAAACCTCACCCTACCTGGCCGAGGCGCGCCGACTGTCGTAAAAGGCGTTTCGGGACGACAGCAAAAGGACGGTCAGCCGTGCGGCGCGCCGTCCTTTTCCGTTGCCGGGGGCGCATCAGGGTCAGCCTGACCGATACCGCGAAACACAAAGCGGAACGGCAGCGCCCAGACAAAGCCAAGGGCGACGTAGACGAACAGCTCCACCAGGATGGGTGGGCGTTCCAGCAGGCTGACCAGGTTTACCGCAGCGACAATGTAAAGCGGCATCCCGATCAGCAGGATGACCAGCGACCAGCGCCGCCGTGCCTTGTAACTTAGTGCCATTCCCAGCCCTTCATGTCGCTGCGCCCGCCTGCCTTAGTCGGCGAACGGGTCGGTCACCAGGATCGTGTCATCGCGCTCTGGCGAGGTGGAAAGTAGGGCGACGGGGCAGTGGATCAACTCTTCGATCCGGCGCACATACTTGATCGCCGCCCCCGGCAGATCGGCCCAGGACCGCGCGCCTGCGGTGGTCTCATTCCAACCCTCCATCTCTTCGTAGATGGGGGTGCAGCGGGCCTGCTGGTCGGCGGCGGTGGGCAGATAGTCCAGCCGCACGCCATCAAGATCATAGGCGACACAGATTTTCAGCGTCTTGAAACCGTCCAGCACATCCAGCTTGGTGAGCGCAATACCCGACACGCCAGAGGTCGCACAGGTCTGGCGCACCAGCACCGCGTCAAACCAGCCACAGCGGCGCTTGCGGCCCGTGACGGTGCCAAACTCATGCCCGCGCTCACCCAGACGTTCGCCATCGGCATCGTGAAGTTCGGCCGGGAACGGGCCTTCGCCGACGCGGGTGGTATAGGCCTTGACGATGCCCAGCACAAAATCAATCGCGGTCGGCCCCACGCCCACACCAGTGGCCGCCTGCCCCGCGATGGTGTTGGAGCTGGTCACATAGGGATAAGTGCCAAAGTCGATGTCCAAAAGTGACCCCTGCGCCCCCTCGAAAAGGATGCGTTTGCCCGCACGCCGCGCCTCGGTCATCACCTTCCAGACCGGGCCGGCATAGGGCTTGATCTTCGGCGCAATCTCCAGAAGCTGCGCCTTCAGTGCCTCGGCGTCCACCGGATCAAGGCCAAGGCCCGCCCGCAGCGCGTTGTGATGCGTCAGCAGGCGGCCGATCCGAGTCTCCAGCGTGGCCGCGTCAAAGATATCCGCCACCCGGATCGCGCGACGGCCCACCTTGTCTTCATAGGCCGGACCAATCCCGCGCCCGGTGGTGCCGATCTTGGCCACAGAGGTCTGCGCCTCACGGCCCCGGTCAAGTTCACCATGGATCGGCAGGATCAGGCTGGCGTTTTCGGCCAGCATCAGGTTGTCGGGCGTGATCTCGACCCCTTGGGCGCGCAGCTTGTCGATCTCCATCACCAGATGCCAGGGGTCCACCACCACACCGTTGCCGATGATCGACAGCTTGCCGCCGCGCACGATGCCGCTGGGCAGCAGGCTTAGCTTGTAGACCTTGCCGCCGATCACCAGCGTGTGGCCCGCGTTGTGTCCGCCTTGAAAGCGCGCGATCACATCGGCGCGCTCGCTCAGCCAGTCAACGATCTTGCCTTTGCCTTCATCGCCCCACTGGGCGCCCACCACGACGACGTTGGCCATATCCATCTCCCACGGCTGCAAACCGCTTGTCCTATAGCGGCCCCGCGCTTCGGGGGGAACCGGCAAAATCGTTGAGTTGCCGGGACGCCCCGTCCACGGCAGGGGCGCTGACCTCAACGCCGACAAGGGACCGTTTCGCAAGGTTGGCCCACCCGAAACAAACCCCCGTGGCAAGCCCCGCGAAATCGGCTATCCCTTAAGACAGGACAGTTTGAAAGGCCGCATCATGGGCATCTTCCTGCGCTGGTTGGGCGCTTTCGTTCTGCTTGCCGTCATCTTCAACCCGACACGCTGGAACTACGTCACCTGGGCCCGCAGCGCCTGGGAGGAGCAGATGCCGCTGATCGTGTTTTCCGGTCTTATCCTTGCGGTGGCGGCGATGGTCTATGTGGTGGCCACCATGCGGTCGATCGGGGTGCTTGGTGCCCTTGTCATCGCGGCGATCTTCGGCGCGGGGCTTTGGGTGCTGACGGACTGGGGCCTGCTTGCCTTGGGCAATTCGGCGCTGACTGTCTGGCTGGCGATTTTCGCGCTGTCGCTGATCCTTGGTATCGGCATGTCCTGGTCGATCTTGCGCCAGCGCCTTTCGGGGCAGGCCAGCGTGGACGAAATCAGTGGCTGATCCTGCGCGGTCGTGCCGCAGAACGGGGTGCTGACTGTCCGGGATGCCCTTCTCCGCCCGACCAGACCGGGCGAGAGGGGAGTTTTTGCCCAGGTCTGCGGTGTTTTCAGTGCCGATGGCGTGCCGGTGCCGGCTGCCCAGACGATCACCCGCGCCGGCCGGCTTTGCCTGCCCTGCAGTGCGCCCGAAAGCGGCCCCGGCACTGCACCCCCTCCCCGTCGCAAGGGGCGTTGGCTGTTCGGTGGCGTGGGCTTTCACCACTTCGGTCATGCCCTGATCTATTCGACCGCGCGGCTTTGGGCGCTGGATCATCTTGCCGACCCGCTTGAGGGTGTAGTGTACTTTGATCGCGGCACCGGTGGTCGAACGCGTCCCGGTACGACCAGAAATCTGCAGGCGCTGCTGGGGCTGCTTGGCATTGACCTGCCCGTCGTCACAATCGCCGAGGACGAAGTGGTGGACGAACTGCTTGTCCCCGAACAAGGCATTTCCACCGCCACCGATCTGTTCGACGGCCTGCCCGCCTATCGCCACTTCATCCGCAGCCGGATTGTCCGGGCGGCCACGGGGGACATTGCGACGGCAAGGCACCCGGCAGTGTATGTTTCGCGCAGCGGGCTTGGCCTGCACCGCGAAGGTCTGTTGTTCGAAGACGAGATCGAACGCCTTCTTTCCGCCGCTGGCTATCACATCTTTCACCCGCAGCGCGCGTCGCTGGTCGAACAGATCGCCACCTATCGCGGGGTGCTGCGCCTTGTTGGCGTGGATGGTTCTGCCATGCACCTTGCAGGATTTGCGCTGCAGCCGGGCGCAAGGGTTGCCGTGCTTGGCCGCAGGCCGTTCTATCCGGCCGCAATGGCGTCGCAGATTACGCAATTTTCCGGGGCACAGACCACCGTCATCAACGCCTGCAGCCAGGTTTTCATCCGAACCGAAGGGCTGCAAGCCCCCAACCCCTGGTTTTGGACCCATGCAATGCCGGATCTGCCTGCATTGGCCGAAAGCCTTTTTGCGGCGGGGATGCTGGACGCATATCCCAACGACTGGCATGCGCCCTCCCCAGAGGCGGTGCAGGCCCGGCTGGACAAGATCGCCCGACGCAACCGATCGGCGCTGGTTCCCTTCACGGGATAATCCCTGCACTTTGCGGTTCGGGTCCCAGCACTCTTGCGCCGCCTGCCCCTTCCGCCTAGATAGGCGCGTCCGCCGTACGGAAGCCGCAGGAAGCCCCATGGAAAACGTCGTCCTTACCATTCACCTGATCCTTGCCCTGCTTTTGATCGGGGTGGTGCTTCTGCAGCGGTCCGAAGGTGGGGGTCTGGGCATCGGTGGCGGCGGTGGCGGCGCCATGTCGGCCCGCGGTGCTGCGACGGCGATGACCAAGCTGACGTGGATCCTGGCCACGGCATTCATCATCACGTCGATCACCCTCACGATCCTTGCCACGCGCGGCGCGGAAAGCGGGTCTGTCGTCGACAGTCTTGCGGCACCTGCCGAAGCCCCGGCACCAGATGCGCCGGCAGTCGGCGGCCTGTCCGGTGCGGACCTGCTGCCACCGGCCACGGGCGACGCCCCGGCCACACTGCCGCGCGCCGAGGAGCCGGTTCCCGAACCAGCCCCCGAGGCCGCGCCGGAAACTGCACCCGCCACGCCGCCTGCAGCGCCTGCCAATCCCTGACGCCCACTACCGCTTGGCTATTCCATGGGCATCCGCCGCATCATCTAGCGGCGGGCGTTGCCTAATAGCTGGTCCTTCGCTATACCTCAATTCCCGTGGTGTCGCGATTCTGCCTGCTCCGAATCGCCTCAAACACATCGATACACTCACGGGGGTCCTCCATGGCGCGCTACATTTTCATCACTGGCGGCGTGGTGTCCTCGCTTGGCAAGGGCCTTGCCTCGGCCGCATTGGGCGCATTGCTGCAAGCCCGGGGCTACACCGTCCGCCTGCGCAAGCTTGACCCCTATCTGAACGTCGACCCCGGCACGATGAGCCCGTTCGAGCATGGTGAGGTTTTCGTCACCGACGACGGCGCCGAGACAGACCTTGACCTTGGCCATTACGAACGCTTTACCGGGGTGTCCGCGCGGCAGACCGACAGCATTTCATCCGGCAGGATCTACTCCAACGTGCTGGAGAAGGAGCGCCGGGGCGACTACCTTGGCAAGACGATACAGGTGATCCCCCACGTTACCAATGAAATCAAGGATTTCCTTCGCATCGGCGACGCCGAGGTTGATTTCATGCTGTGCGAGATTGGTGGCACGGTCGGCGATATCGAGGGCCTGCCGTTCTTTGAGGCGATCCGCCAGTTCATCCACGAACGTCCGCGCGGGCAATCCATCCTGATGCACCTGACGCTCCTGCCCTACCTTGCCGCTTCGGGAGAGTTGAAGACCAAACCTACCCAGCACTCCGTCAAGGAACTCCAGTCCATCGGCCTCGCCCCCGATGTCCTGCTCCTGCGCTCCGAGCATCCGATCCCGGACAAGGAGCGGGAAAAGATTGCCCTTTTCTGCAACGTCCGCAAAGAGCATGTCATCCCGGCCTATGATCTGAAGACGATCTACCAGGCCCCCCTCGCCTACCATCAGGCGGGCCTTGATCAGGCAGTCCTTGACGCCTTTGGCATCACCCCTGCCCCAAAGCCCAACCTTGCGCGCTGGGAAGATGTGATGGACCGGCTGACCCACCCCGAGGGCGAAATCCGCGTTGCCATCGTTGGCAAATACACTCAGCTCGAGGACGCCTACAAATCCATCGCCGAGGCGTTGACCCACGGCGGCATGGCCAACCGCACGAAGGTGCGCGCCGAATGGATCGACGCCGAGATTTTCGAGCGCGAAGACCCGGCGCCCTATCTGGAAAACTTCCACGCCATCCTTGTCCCCGGCGGCTTTGGCGAACGTGGCACCGAAGGCAAGATCAACGCTGCCCGCTATGCCCGCGAAAAGAAGATCCCCTATCTTGGGATCTGTCTGGGCATGCAGATGGCCGTCATCGAAAGCGCCCGCAATCTGGTGGGCGTGGCCAACGCCGGCTCCGAAGAGTTTGACCATGAGGCCACGACAACGGGGGGAGCCAAGCGCTTTACCCCTGTGGTCTACCACCTGAAGGAATGGGTGCAGGGCAATCACACCGTCACGCGCAAAGCCAGCGACGCGAAGGGCGGCACCATGCGCCTGGGGGCGTACACGGCGAACCTCAAGGAAGGGTCGGCTGTCGCACGCATCTACGGCACCACGGTGATCGAAGAACGCCACCGCCACCGCTATGAGGTGGATGTCCGGTACAAGGACCAGCTGGAAACCTGCGGGCTTGTCTTCAGCGGCATGTCCCCGGATGGAACGCTGCCCGAGATCGTCGAGGTCAAGGACCACCCGTGGTTCATCGGCGTCCAGTTCCACCCCGAGCTGAAATCGAAGCCCTTCGCCCCGCATCCGCTGTTTGCTGACTTCGTCCGAGCGGCGGTTGAGGTGTCCCGGCTGGTCTGACAGGCAGGGACCCAAGTTCGTGGGGCCGGCTTTTTGCAGCGGTTCATGCGGGCAAGGCCGCGCAAACTGCGTCCGCTTCAGCCCGACCCGCTTGGCCGACACGGCCAGTGTTCAATCCCAGATTGCAGCCCATCTTGTGAACTCGCACCGCGGTAATCCAACATTGCTCAAGTGCAACACATCGCAATTGCACAACCTTTCGGTGTCAGGGTCGCCTTGCGGCAACCGCGCACAAATATTAACCTTTTGACATAAATAAATCTGACCGGATCAAACCCCGGTCCAACTTTGAGGTCGAGCTCATGAAATCCAGCACTTCAGTGCTTGTTCTAGTCCTGTCCGCACCCGGCATTGCTGCGGCACAAGACATTTCCGGCGGCGTCACCCTTGGCTTTGGTGAGCACGATATTTCGGACATCTCGCAGGGGCTGTCGACCACCAGCCTGGACGGTCGGGTGAAACTTGCCTTCGAAAACGGCATGACCCTTGGTGTGAGCGCTGGCTACATCGACGTCGGCATCGACGATGTGCCGTTCGATTTGCAGGGCAATTTCGTTGGTCTGGACATTGGTTACCGGTTTTCGAACAGGATGGCGCTCGGCGTCTTTGCCGAAGAGCTGACGCTTGGCACCGATGCCTTGCCGGTAGACCTGTCTCTGCGCACCATCGGTCTGTCCGGCAGTTACAGCATGGAGGGTCTGGAGCTTGGCGGCTTCATCGGCAACACCACGACCAGCCCGGACATCGGATTGGTTCTGGACGCCGATATCGACAACATCGGACTGACCGCGAAATACGCGGCACTGCCCAATCTGGACATTGCAGGTGCCCTTCTGCGGGCCACCATCGACACCCCTGACACCGATGTGGACATCGACCTGATCGGCCTTGCCGCCCGCTATGACATCAACGAACAGTTTTCGGTGTTCGGTGGGGTCAGCCGCACCTCAGTTGACCTGGCAGATCTGGACGTGACCACGATGGGTCTTGGCGTTGGCTATGACCTGACCGCGATGGCGGGCATGGCGTCCACGGTGTCGCTGGAACTCGCGCGGACTGACCTGTCGCAAGACGGTAGCAGCGGCGATCTTGACACGATCCGTCTCGGTCTGACCCTCCCGCTGGGCGGAGTGGGCACCGAAGCCCCGCTGAACAGCGTTGCCGATTCTATCTTCAACGCACGCCGAGGTGCATTGAACGCGGCCTTGACCGGGGCGTTCTGATCCCCGGGGCGACCCAAGGATCTGTGAAAGGGCGGCGGACAGACCCCGCCGCCCTTTTTCCTTTCCCCGACGGCGGCAAGGCACCCACGTCTGCCAGCACCTGTCGACAAATGCTGCTGTCGGGGAACCATTCGCGGCCGGTTTGCGTTTAAGACGCAAGGCGGCCGTTGCGGCCGAAGCATCCCTGAAAGGTTTCCCCATGCGGACGTTTACCCTGCCGATGATCCTTGCGGCCACGGTCGCCTTTGCCACACCCGTTGCCTCTCAGGATCTCGGAGACGTGATTGGCGGCATTGCGCAAGGGCTGATCCAGCAAGAGCTGGACCGAACCGCCTACATCGCGGCGCAGGATGCGAACACCGAATCGGCCTACCGCGACTATCTGGCTAAATTCCCCAAGGGTCAGTTCCGTGGCAACGCGGAAAAAGCGCTCGCCCGGTTAGGTGCACCCGTGGACGGAACCGCAGCCTCTGACGCTCAGGCCGAGGCGCGGCTGGGCATCACCGTGTCGCAGCGCGTGTCGATCCAGCGTGAGCTGACGCGGCTTGGCTACAACACCTTTGGCGCGGACGGGGCCTGGGGCCGAAACACACGGAACGCAATTGCAACCTGGCAGCGCGACCGCGGCGAAAAGGTCACCGGCTATGTGACCGAAGTACAGCTGCGCGCCCTGCTGCGGGGCGTCGTGGTTACCCCCCCGACCGAGCCGCCGCCGGCTGGCACCCTGACGGCGGTGCAGACCGAGGCCGCGCTGCGACTGACCCGCACTCAACGGACCGAGATCCAGAAGCAGCTGACCGCGCTTGGCTATGATGCTGGGGTCGCCGATGGCCTTTGGGGCAGCCGCACAAGGGTGGCGATCAAGGCCTGGCAAAAGGCGAACCGGCGTGAGCAGACGGGCTATGTCACCTCGGCGCAAGTCAAGCTGCTGGCGACCCAAGCCGGCAGCGTGGCCCCGCCCGCCGACAGCGAAGATTCCGACCGCCTGGAAGAGGGCCTGCTGGACCTGACAATCGCCGAGCGCGCCGACCTTCAGCGCCGCCTGACCCGCCTTGGCTATGCCATCACCCGCACCGACGGCAACTTCGGCGCCCTGACCCGCCGCGCGATTGCCGACTGGCAGTCCGATGCCGGTGAGCCGGTGACGGGCTACCTCACGGCGGATCAGGTGCGGTTGATCCGGGTGGAAACGGGAGGGTGATAACCCCGCGTTAACCCAGCCGGGGGCAGGATGCGGCGCATGTCGCGCTACATCCGCCCCAAGGTTCCCGGTGCATCGGTGTTTATCACCGTTGCACTCGCTGATCGGGGTGCGCGGACGTTGGTCGAGCAAATCGACGCATTGCGCGAGGCGGTGCGGGTGACGAAAGCCGAGCGCTCGTTCCAGATCGACGCATGGGTGGTGTTGCCGGACCATATTCACACCGTATGGACGTTGCCGGAGGGAGACGCGAATTATTCAGGCCGCATGGCAGCCATCAAGGCCCGCTTTACAATGACATTGCGTAGGTCGGGCTTCAGCCCGACTCCCACTCCCAATCCGCATGGCGCTGTTGGAGGAAGGCAGAGAGTCGGGCTGAAGCCCGACCTACAAGCGGACGCGCGGCGCGGAAACGAAGCGCCGATCTGGCAAAAACGGTTTTGGGAGCACCACATCCGGGACGATGCGGCGTTTCCGGCGTGTGTCCGATATTGTTGGATCAATCCCGTGAAGCACAAGTTGGTCGGGCATCCAAGGGATTGGCCGTATTCGTCATGGCATCGGGACGCGGATGGTGATCCGGGTTTGTAGGGTGCGGTTCCACCCCACCATGCGACGGTGGGAATGGGCGGGGCAAGCGTTTGGGAGGCGGTATGCGGAAGAGTGGTGGGACAGAACCCCACCGTACGCTTGCTCGCGCGGGCTTGGGGAGCGGCGGCGCTACCAGACAGGCAATGCCCGACCTCAGCCGCCTAAGATTGCTCTAATTCCTTCCGCTTCAGCCAGGCAAGATACTTGAGCCCGTCCTTATTGAGCGCGCTTCTACGAGTACTCGTTCCGGGCGGTTTTTCGTTGTCTGCTAAGCCCAGCACCTGCAATTTTGGGAAAAGATTGTAGTACAGGTATTTGACATACTCAGATGAAGCATAGCTGGTTACACCGGCAACTAATCTGTCAGCTTCCACAACTAGCTCATCGTGCAGGTTCGACTCAACATCCTCTTGCTGCGGCTCGGAGTAAGCATCCTTTGGGATGACCACCTTCGTTGCCAAAAGTATCCGTTGAAGCTCGTCAAAGTCCATCGAAGTGCTGGCTTTTGATGTCGATTTGCTTTGGGTCGCTCGTGTTTCAAGCGCAGCGTTGGAAGCCTTGAGTGACTCGATCTCTGCTTTGAGCGCGGATACGTCAGGAACATCCTTCCCTGATATCCAACCGGATAAGGACGGGTCTGTGGCCAAGTCACCCAAACTCTCATAAACTGCTAACTTTACATCCTTAACATCTTCGAAGAATGATGAAATGCTGCCAAGAACTTTCTCTTGAAATTCTTTCAGAAGCTTTGGATTTTCAGTCTCAAGAACTTCTGTCCCGTTTGTCTTCACCTTGGCCTCAAGGGCTTCCTTCTTAATTACCACTGCAAAGTATGGTTTATTCTTCTGTCTCGCGTAGTCGTACTCAAGTTCAGTGTAAGAAAGCCCAGTATCCTTGTCTATGCTCCCATATCGTCCACCCAAGATTAGCATATAAACGTCGCATTCATCGATCCAGTTGTAAATTGTCTCCAGCTGTGACTTGTCTCCAGCTGAGAACAACTCCATGCCCGCAGGTATATGCCCAGACTTTAATACTGCTTGAACCGCTGCTTGACGTTCCTCTTGTAAGTCCTTGTAGGTACTGGATACGAAAACTAGAAGCTTCTTATTCACACCAAACCCCCTCAAACTCCCGCCACTCGCCCTTCGACATGCCGGAGGTCTCTTGTGTTACCGTCTCACCCGTTAACATCCTCTTAACCACCGCAATCGCCGTCGCCGAGAGCGTCACGCCGCCCATCCGGTAGTCCTCGAACGCCGCGTAAGCCAGGGGGACCCAGTCGCGCACGCAGGCCGCAATCGCTTCGGCGTAGACGCGGATTTCGTATTGGGCGTGGGGGTCGGCCCTTAGCCTCAGGAAGTGGAAGAGGTTGTGCAGGTCGACCTTCCAGTACCACTGGGTGTAGATGTTGGCGGGCAGGTTCATCCGGGCGAGTTCGCGGGCGAGGCCTTGCTGGCCGTCTTGTGACAGCATCGCCTCGTAGTGGTCATAGGCGCGGTTGGCGTCGGATTTCAGCAGGTCAAGGACGCGGGCGGCTTCTTCGCCTTGCAGCACCTCACCCCGGCCCTGGTTGTTCACCACAGATTGTGCGGCAAGCTGCTCTGGCGCCGGGATGTAGAACTCCCGGTCCAGGATCGAGTAGCGGGCGGAGTATTCGTTGACGTTGGCGGTGCGGTGGCGAATCCACTGGCGGGCGACGAAGACGGGAAGTTTGACGTGCAGCTTGACCTCACACATCTCAAACGGGGTCGAATGCCAGTGCCGCATGAGGTAGCGGATCAGGCCTTCGTCGTTCTGGACGTGCTTGGTGCCCGCCCCATAGGACACGCGGGCGGCCTGGACGATGGCGGCATCGTCGCCCATGTAGTCGATGACGCGGACAAAGCCGTGGTCAAGGACGGGGGTGGCGCGGTAAAGATGCGCCTCCATCCCCTCACTCACGGCGCGGAGGGTTTGGCGCGGGGTGCTGCGGGCCGCTTCAATCTCGGACAGCTGGTCAGGGGTAAGCGGCATGGTGGCCCTCGCATGTTGAGTCGGCTGCGACTATAACTTGCGGTAGGCCTGCGTGATACCGCTAGAT
>JANPJU010000009.1:0-4438 GCA_031425675.1 Paracoccaceae bacterium
TGGCAAGGGCGATGCGGTCGCGCGGGCGATCCAGCGGCACAGACAGCACCTCGCCGATCGTGGCGGCGGGGCCATTGGTCATCATCACGATGCGGTCGGCCAGAAGAACCGCCTCATCCACGTCATGCGTGATCATGATCATCGTGTTCTTCAGCCGGGCATGGATATCCATCACGGCCTCTTGCAGATGCGCCCGGGTCAGCGCGTCCAGCGCGCCAAAGGGTTCATCCAGCAGCAGGATCTTCGGCTCCATCGCCAGGGCGCGGGCGATGCCGACGCGCTGCTTCATGCCGCCCGAAATCTCACCCGGTTTCTTGTCGGCGGCATGGGCCATCTGCACCAGATCAAGGTTCGCCATGATCCAGTCGTGGCGCTCGGCGCGGGTCTTGGTGCGGCCGAACACTTTTTGCACGCCCATCTTGACGTTGTCATAGACCGACAACCACGGCAGCAGGCTGTGGTTTTGAAACACGATGGCGCGGTCGGGGCCGGGGGCGTTCACCTCACGCCCCTCCAGCTTGATCACGCCGGTTGTCACCTGCGTCAGCCCGCCGATCAGGTTGAGGAGGGTGGATTTCCCGCAGCCCGAATGGCCTATGATGCTGACAAACTCACCCTTTTCGATGTTCAGGCGGATGTCGTTCAGCACCAGCGCCTCACGCCCGCCTGCCAGAGGGAAGGATTTCACGACGCGGTCGATCTTGAGATAGCTCATGTTTTTCCCCCTCAGGCCATGGTGCCGCGGCTGACCACGCGGCCGATGAAGGCCACCAGACGGTCAAGCACAAAGCCGGTGACGCCGATGTAGAGAAGCGCCACGAAGATGTCGGTCAGCAGGGACGAATTCCACGAATCCCAGATGAAGAACCCGATGCCCACCCCGCCGGTCAGCATCTCCGCCGCGACGATGGCCAGCCATGCCAGACCCACCCCGATGCGCAGGCCGGAAAAGATGTAGGGCGCGGCAGAGGGGACCATGATCTTGGTGAAGAATTCCCACTGGTTCAGGCGCAGCACGGCGGCGACGTTGCGGTAATCCTGCGGGATGGCGCGGACGCCTGCGGTGGTGTTGATGATGATCGGCCAGATCGCGGTGATGAAGATCACGAAGATCGCGCTTGGGCGGCTGTCCATGAACGCCGCAAGCGATATCGGCAGCCAGGCCAGGGGCGGCACGGTGCGCAGCACTTGAAACAGCGGGTCCACCCCCCGCATCAGCCAGACCGATTGCCCGATCACCGCGCCGACCAGCACACCCACCACGGCGGCCAGACCAAAGCCCACGCCCACCCTCTCAAGCGAGGTCAGCACCCGCCAGCCAAGGCCCATGTCCTGACTGCCGGTCACATAGAACGGCTGCAGGATCAGATCACCGCTTTGCTGCCAGATCTCCAACGGCGACGGCAGGGCCGCCCCGCCGCCAGAAAGCGCCAGTTGCCAGATGGCAAGCAAGGTCACGATCACCGCAACAGGCGGCAGGACCAGCGTGAAAAGCGCGTCCTTGATCTTGCCCGGCCATTGGCTGCGCGGGGCGGCGGGTGGCAGCGGCATGACCTTGGCCGCTGGCTTTTCGGTCGGTTGGGCGGGGATGGCCTTCAAGGCGGTGACGTTCATCTGCCCGGCCCCTATGCCATCGCCTTAATCGACAGGCTTTCAAGGTAGGCCTGCGGATTGGCCGGATCGAAAGTCTTGCCGTCAAAGAACGTCTCGACCCCCCGGCTGTCACTGAAGGCCGCCGTGTCGATGCCAATTTCCGTCGCGGCGGCAAGCCACAGGTCAGACCGGTTGGTGCCGTTCACCAACCCGGCGACGTCCAGATCACCCGGCAAGGTGCCCCAGCGCTGGTTTTCGACGGCAAACCAGGTGTCCAGCGACTTCCAAGGGAAGGACGCCGACCCGTTTTCGCCCCAGAACCGCATGGCAAGGTCCGGGCGGCTTTCAACGCGGCCGTTGCCATAGTCGATCTCGCCCCTGATCCGGCCTTCGATGTCGGCGACCGGCACCTTGTACCACTGACGGCCCGACACGATCTGCGCCATCTCATCCTTGTTGGCCGGGTTGTCGCACCACATCTGCGCCTCCATCACGGCCATCATGATGGCCTTGGTGGCGTTGGGGTTGGCGTCGACCCAGTCGGCCCGCATGCCAAGGATCTTTTCCGGGTGCTTGGCCCAGATCTCGCCCGTGGTGGCGGCGGTAAAGCCGATGCCCTGGTTGACCAGCTGGGCATTCCACGGCTCACCCACACAGAAGGCCTCCATGTTGCCGACTTTCATGTTCGCCACCATCTGCGGTGGCGGCACGACGATCAGGTCAACATCCTTGGTCGGGTCAATGCCGCCAGCCGCCAGCCAATAGCGCATCCACAGATCATGCGTGCCGCCGGGGAAGGTCATCGCTACCGGGATTTCCGTGCCAGCGGCGCGCTTGGCGGCGAACACCTCTTTCAGCGGGGAGGAATCCAGCCCCACCCCGGTATCAGCATAGGCCTGCGTGACCGAGATGCCCTGGCATTGTTCGTTCAGGCCCAGCAGCGTGTACATCGGCAGGGGCACGTTGTTCTGCATCACCTTGCCGGTGGCATAGAGATGCGTCTTGGGGCGCAGGATATGGCCGCCGTCAATGCCGCCATTGGCCGACCCAAGCGCCATGTTGTCGCGCGTGGCCCCCCAGCTGGCCTGCTTTTCGATCAGCATTTCGGTCATGCCATGCTTGGCAAAGTACCCCTTCTCCTGCGCGATGATCAAAGGCGCGCTGTCGGTCAGGGCGATGTAGCCCAGCTTGGCCCCGGCCACCTCTGGCGTGGCGGTCGCGGCCCGGGCCCCGCCGGGCAGAAGGGTGCGGGCGGCAAGGGCGGTCGCTGCCATGCCGGCAGCGGATTTCAGAAGCGAGCGGCGGCTCAGATTGGGGCGGGTCGGGTGGATCAGGGTCATGGTGCAGGTCCTCTGGCAGGGGCCGCGCCGGGGGTGGCGACAGGCCGGGCTTGGGCGGAACGGCAAAAAGCCACCTCGATCACTGGCCCGGACGGGTCAGGATGGGTGGCTGCGTTGCCATGTCGGGGGACCGCATCTTTGCGGAAAGCAGGTGGAGGTCAGCGCCATTGCTTGCCTCTGCACCTTCAGGAAGCACCGACACCGCCGTGCGGTCAAGCGTTGGCGGGGCATTTTGCAGGTGCAGCATTCCCTTTGCGCTGGCAGCGCGGCCAATGCCCGGAAATTCAGCGCGATGGAAACGACGGATCAAAGGTCCCGCCGTCAAAAAAGGCATCCGGCCCCAGAATCATCTGCCCTTTTTCCGAGGCGACAGCCGTCGGATGCCCCATCGCGCCTTCAATCCGGGCCGAAGCGCCGGGCAGATCGGCCCCTGCGCTGCGCAGATGCGTCCGGTAAAGATCGGTGCGGAAGCAGGCCTTGGCCGCCTCCATCGCCACCGTCGCATCCAGTCCATGCCGCCCGGCCATGCGCTGCGCCAGAAGGGCCGCCAGACTGCGCCACGGGAAGTTCGCGGCCCCGTCATGGAAGCGGATGAAATCGGGGAAATGGCGCACGTCGCCGGTGGCGGTGACATGCAACCGTCCCAGCAAGCCGCGTTCGCTTAGTTCAGGCGGCAGGTTCAGGTATTCCGGCCGTGACAGGATTTCAGCCGCCGTGCCGCGGTTGCCCGGCTGGTCCAGCCAGCGGCACGCCCGCCAGACAGCGCGCATCATCCGGCCGGTTTCCTCAGCCCGCGCCTCAGCAAAGCTGCGGGTCAGGACCAGCCCCTTTTCCGGCGGTGCGGCCCAGATCGCCCGCCCGGCCAGCAAAAGCGCACCTACCCCGGTTTCCACCGCGTATGAGGCCCAGGGTTCACCGACGCAGAAGGCATCCACCTCACCCGCCGCCAACGCGCTGGCCATCAGGGGGGGTGGCACGGTGTGGATGATCACGCCAGGCTCAAGATCCGTGCCCCGCAGCCAATGGCGGACCAATTCGGCCTGGGTGGAGAACGGAAACGGCACGCCCACCCGCAGCCGCCCGCCTGCAACAGCCATCAGCGCATCGCGCGCGACCACGGGATCGTCAAACCCGAAGCCGTGCCCGCCTGCCCGCATCGCATCGGCAAGCGCGGCACTGACGGCAATCGCCTGCCCGCCAACCGACAGGATCATGGCAAGGTCAAACGCGGGATAGTCCGGCCCAAGCCCCATCGCCTGCGCAATCGGCAAGGGTACCAGCATATGCGCCGCGTCAATCGCGCCCAAGCCCAGCATATCGCGGCTTTGCGCCCAGCTTTGCAGGCGGATCAGATCGAAATCCAAGCCTTCTTCGGCGGCAAAACCCAGCTCCTTCGCCACGATCAGCGGGGCCGCATCAATCAGCGGCACATAGCCAAGGCGCAGCACGGCAAAGGTCATGTCAAAAGCCCCGCCGCCATGACCAGTTGGCTGGCAATATCGGCC
>JANPJU010000010.1:0-12936 GCA_031425675.1 Paracoccaceae bacterium
CCCGAGATCGCCGCTGTGATGGAAATCGGGGTCGAGGCGGTGGAAAGCCTGACCGCGCGGGGCAAACGCGCCCTTGCGGCCGGGCTGTCAGGGCAACGGGATGCCCTGGGATATGAGGATGACGGACATGCAGGATAAGGAACTTGACGGCCTTCTGGCATTGGCGGCGCGGGACAGGCCCACGCCATCCCCCGCGCTGATCGATCGGGTGCTGGCCGATGCCTTGGCAGTCCAGCGACAGCCGTTGCCAATCAGGTTGGCCGCTGTCCTGGCCCCGACGACCGCACGGCAAGAGCTGGTGGCGCGGATTGTGGCACTCTTTGGCGGTGGGCCGGTGTTGGCTGGTGTCTGCTCAGCCGCCGTGGCTGGGGTGGCCCTGGGCTATCTGGACCCCGCGTCGATGGACACGCTGACCGGCGGGCTGACTGAGGCGCTTATGGGGTCGGAAACGCTGGACCTGTTCCCGTCCGCCGACTTTTTGACCAACGAAGGGTGATGTGATGACCGATGCTGTGACACCGCCTCCCGCCCCAAGCCGTGGTCCCGACACGCCACCAAACCTGCCGCCTGCCGCCACAACCGCATCGGGCCGAGGGTTGAAGATCGCACTGGCGGTGTCGGTCGCCCTGAACCTTGCGGTAGCGGGGGTGGTTGCCGGCGCCTGGATGCGGGAAGGCCCCGCCCGCGGGATGCCGCGCGATCTGTCCTTTGGCCCCTTCAGCGAGGCTTTGGGTCCCGAAGACCGCCGCGCCTTGCGCACGGCGCTGCTCGACCGCGCCCCCGCCTTCCGCGAAACGCGCGAGGCCGCCCAGGCGGAATTTGTCGCCCTGCTGACCGCGCTGCGGGCCAGCCCCTTCGATCCTGCCGGTGTTCAGACCGCCTTGGCCGCGATCGAGGCGCGCAACGCCGGGCGGCTGGAACTGGGCCGCAGCCTGATCGAGGCGCGGATCACCCAGATGTCGGAAGCCGACCGTCTGGCCTTTGCTGACCGGCTGGAGAAAGGCCTGCGCCGCCGCCCGCGTGGCTGACGCGTTTACGCCGCACTCAGCCGGAAAGTGACTTGATTGCGCCCGGCCACCTTTGATTCAAGCAACGCAAGGTCCGCCTGTTCAACCACCGCATCGACTGACACCGCGCCGCCCGATACTGCCACCCCGATTGACACCGTTACCGTCAGCCCTGCCCCGGACGGCAGCCGGATCGGCCGTTCTTCAACCGCCTGGCACAGCCGTTCGGCCACGCAGCGGGCGTCGGCCATACCGCTGTCGGGCAGGACGATCAGGAACTCCTCTCCGCCAATCCGGGCCAGAAGATCCGTGTCGCGCAGGTTGGCCGTCAGGCGGCGGGCCACTTCGACCAGAACCAGGTCACCGGCGGCATGGCCGTGCTGGTCATTCACCCGCTTGAAGCGGTCAAGATCGACCACCATCACCGCATAGGGCGTGCCCGTTTCGCCTGAACGGGCGGCGATGGCCGACAGATGCGGAGCTGCATAGCGGCGGTTGTACAGTCCGGTCAGCGGATCGACCATCGCCAGACGCAGGCTGTCCAGCATCCGCGCGCGCTGCCGGTCGCCCACGCGTTTGCGCCGCACCAGGCTGCGCAGCCGCACCGCAAGTTCTGCGGCCGGGCTTGATGGATCGACGACGTCATCGGCTCCCAGATCAAAGGCCATCGCTGCCGCCTCGGGCGTGGTGGACCGCAGCAGAAGGCAGACGGCGGCGTGGCGGGTGGCCTGATGGCTTTTCAGCTCTGACAACAGCCGAAGTGACACCTCCGGTCCGCTGGCATCTTCGGCAACAAGGAAGACATCTGCCGCCGGCGCGCGGCTGGGTCGGGTCGCATCGACCGAAGTTTCGGCCAAAGCCTGGGTGCGGGTCATCGTGACCAGCCTGTCGCGCAAAAGGCCCGTCAGCCCCGCTTGCAGGCCAGCCGCCACTGCAGGCAGGGCCGAGACAACGGCCAACGTGCCCGGAGGCTCATAACTTAGCGGGGCTTCGGCAAAGCCGCTGCCGGGCAACGCTGCATCGGCCGCAAATTCTGCCTGCGACCGCATCAGGTTTCGCACCCGCGCCAGAAGGACCCGGTCTGTCGCCGGTTTCAGGATCACATCGTCAGCCCCGGCCGCAAAGGCCGCCAGCCGCGCGGTCGCGTCCCGGGCGGCTGTCAGCACGATCACCGGAATGTCCCGGCTGCGCGGATCAGCCCGAAGACGGCGAAGCACCTCGTGCCCGGGCATGTCGGGCAGGTTCAGGTCCAGCAAGATCAGGTCAGGCCGCAAGGCCATGCCGGCCTGCGCTGCCTCAAGGCAGCTTGCGCCATCCGTGGCCAGAATTGGATCGTAGAACGCCGCTGCCAGACGGGCGCGATAGACGATCCGATTTGTCGCCACGTCGTCAACAATGAGGATTCGACCGCTCATCTTACGCCTTCGTGAACGCTGTCCAGGGATGTGGGCAGAATTCTGAAGAGTGTGTTACCGAGTTAGTTAAGAAATCCTTTCCGAATTCCCGCCAATCGTCATATTGCCGTGATGAGAAGGCCGCACACCCGCAGAAAAGGCCAGTTATGCAGCAAGAATCCGCCCAGATCCTTTCGTTGCAGGTGCTGGCCTGGCTTGCGTCCGATGACGAATTGCTGCCGGTTTTTCTGAACGCAACCGGAGCGGGCCTGGACGATTTGCGCACTCGCGCAGGGGATGTTGACTTTCAGGGGGCGATTCTCGATTTCCTGATGATGGACGATCAGTGGGTAATCGCGTTCTGTGACCAGCACGGCCTGCCCTATACCGCACCCCAGACTGCGCGGGCCGCGCTGCCGGGCGGCGCAGCCGTCCACTGGACCTGATCGCCACTGACCCGGACCCGTCTTCGGACCTGACCAGCAAGGATGCACAGATGATCGACGGCCTGATCTTCGACAAGGATGGAACGCTGTTTGACTTCCGCGTCAGTTGGGGGCGGTGGGCGGCGGGTTTCCTTGATCTTGTTGCCGACGGGCCAGACCACGCGGCGCAACTTGGGCAGGCCATCGGGTTCGACGCCGCCACGCTGACCTTTGCACCGGACAGTCCGGTGATTGCAGCCACCGCCGCCGACATTGCCGCAGCACTTGCCCCGCTTTTGCCGGGCCACACGGTTGCCAGCCTGACCACCTTGATCGACGACACCGCCGGGGCCGCGCCGATGTCCGAAGCGGTGCCACTGCGTCCGTTGTTGGCGGCCTTGCGCGCGGACGGGATGAAGCTGGGGGTTGCCACCAATGACAGCGAGGCCCCTGCCCGCCAGCATCTGGCGGCGCATGGGATCACAGACTGCTTTGATTTCATCGCGGGCTACGATTCCGGACATGGTGCCAAGCCTGGCCCCGGCATGTGCCTTGCCTTTGCCGCGGCGCTGGGGCTGGACCCTGCGCGCGTTGCCATGATCGGCGACAGCCGCCATGACCTTGAGGCCGGGCGCGCGGCAGGCATGCGCACCATCGCCGTGCTGACCGGCGTGGCCAAGCGGGCCGATCTTGCGCCCCACGCTGATGTGGTCTTGCCCGATATCGGCGCTATTCCCGACTGGTTGAGCGGCCTTCGCGGCTGACTATCCGTTTGGTGGCATGAAAACGACGCATTCACGTCGCTGGCACGGTGTCCATTGCCGCGCGGCTTCCGTCATCTTCACCCTCAGGACAACGGAGGGCAGTCATGACCGAAGAACCAACCCGGAAAAAGCGCGCCGGTGGGCGGGCGGGCATGCAGGTTCGGGCTGGCACGGCGGTCATCGACCAGATGCCATGGCGGATCCCGGTCAATCCGGACCGGCCGACCGAACCTCTGGACGCTGACGGCGTGCAGCGCGTCCACAAGACTGCCATGCGCATCCTGCGCGACATCGGGATCGAATTCCTGAACCCCGAAGCCGTCGAAATCCTGCGCAAGGCTGGCTGCAAGGTGACCGGCACCAACGTCCGCATGGACGAGGATTTCGTGATGGAAATGGTGGGTCGCGCGCCGAGCACCTTCACCATCACCCCCCGCAATCCCGCGCGTGAGATCATCATGGGCGGCAAGCACATGGTGTTCGTCAATGTGTCGTCACCGCCGAACGCCTGGGACATGGAGCGGGGAAAACGGTCGGGTGATTTCGAAACCTTTCGCGAGTTCATGAAGCTGACGCAGTATTTCAACTGCATCCACGTGGCAGGGGGCTACCCGGTTGAGCCGATCGACATCCATGCCTCCGTTCGGCATCTGGATTGCGTGTATGAAAAACTGACGCTGACCGACAAGGTTGTCCACGCCTACAGCCTTGGCGCCGAGCGGGTGGAAGACGTGATGGAGATGGTCCGCATCGCAGGCGGTCTTTCCCATGACGAGTTTGACGCCAGGCCGCGGATGTATACCAACATCAATTCGGTCAGCCCGTTGAAGCATGACTTCCCGATGCTGGACGGGGCAATGCGGCTGGCGCGACGGGGGCAGCCGGTTGTGGTGACGCCCTTCACGCTGGCAGGTGCGATGGCCCCGGTCACGATGTCGGGCGCGGTGGCCCTGTCGATTGCCGAGGCGTTGGCGGCGGTCGCCTTGCTGCAATACATCAACCCCGGTTGCCCGGTGGCGATCGGCACCTTCACATCGAACGTGGACATGAAATCCGGCGCGCCAGCCTTTGGCACCCCGGAATACATGCGCGCGACGCAGATGACCGGGCAACTCGTGCGGTTTTACGGTGTGCCGATGCGGGCCAGCGGGGTCTGCGCGGCCAACGTCCCGGATGGGCAGGCGATGTGGGAGACCAGCAACAGCCTGTGGTCTGCCGTGCAGTCAGGCACCAACATGGTCTATCACGCGGCGGGTTGGCTGGAGGGCGGGCTGATTGCCAGCCCCGAAAAGTTCATCATGGACTGTGAAGTCCTGCAGATGATCCAGCGCTATTTCGAGGAAGCGACCTTTGCAACCACGGAAGACGACCTGGCCTTCGATGCGATCAAGGAAGTGGGTCCCGGCGGGCATTATTTTGGCGTCCAGCACACCCAGGACCGCTATCAGAACGCTTTTTACGCGCCGATCTGTTCGGACTGGCGGAATTATGAGGCCTGGCAGATTGACGGCGCGATGTGGACCCAGGAACGCGCGCACCGCATCTACAAACAGATCCTGGCCGAATTCGAGGCGCCCGAGATGAACGGCGACCATCAGGAAGAGTTGCGCCAGTTCGTGGCCCGCCGGAAGCAGGAAGGCGGGGCGCCGACGGATTTTTGAGGGCACGCGCTTTTGGCTGGCCCCGGAGGGTTTCACACCCTCCGGACCTCCCGTGGGATACTTTTGCAGAAAGGATGAGGGTTTCCAGTCGACGTTTCCGGGTCAGGGAGCAGGCGGCCCTGACGTCGGTTCGACCAGAAGCCCTTCACCCGGGCCGGGAAGATCGCCGGCGATTTCCAGAATGAGTTTGCGGCGGACGGCTTCGACAAACCCCTCACGCCCGTAGGCGGGCAGGACGAAGGCACCTGGGCCGCCGATAAGGCCGGTTTGGTAGTGGTCGGCCAGCGGGTCGCCCGCGCCGTCGTCCAGAATTGGCAGGCCGTTGATGGTGATGCCTGCAGCGACAACCGACGCCCGCGCCTCGGCGATGCTGACGCCGCTGAAGTTGCCAAGGCTGTCGCTGGAAAAGTCGATGACGCGGCGCAGGCCGGTGATCCGGTTATCGTCGATCAGGCGCTGGCCTTCCAGCAGCGCATTGCCGATGGCGTTGCGGCCCGTGGCAAGCCGGGGTGGTTCCAGCAATGCCTGAGCGAAGGTGTTTGCGCTTGCTTCGCCATCAACCACCGTCCAGTCGACGACAACCACTTGATTGGCGGCCCATTCGACGTAAGTGACGGCTATGGTGCCGGTCAGGTTGCTGCGAATGGCCGCGATGACGGCCGGGTCGGTTATTGCCGCAGCATAGCCCTGACGCTGAAACTCAACCTCACTTTGGGTGATCGAACCGGAGGCATCGGCGAGGAGGACAAGTTCAAGGTCCACCTCCTGGGCGTGGAGGGGCTGGGCCAGACCGCAAAGAAGGATCATCAACCTCATGGACGAAAGGTAGGCGCGTTGTCGGTCGTGGCAAGGGTGGGGCGGTCAGGGCGGGGGCGGCACAGAGTACCGCATGGGGCGCTGACAGAGGCTGCCCACAACACGCTGCGTGGCACAATGGCCGCGGCGAAAGGCTGGACGGCATGATCAGGCGACCCAGCCGGCCTTTGACCAGGCGAACGCCCTTGGCCTCAAATGACCATGATGACTTCGGTCACCCTCTGCATGATCGGGATACCAGCAGGACCCGCGGGGGCTGGCACACGGTCCATCGCCTGAACCGTCGCACAGAGTGCATGGAGAACGGCTCCGTTGGTCAGGCCTGCGTCAAGGGTTGGCGTGCGAAGGGGTCCGTGATCCGCAGGAAGCGGGCCGGACACGAAACGGGAAGGGCCGGGTGCCGGGCAAGTCAACGGGAACCGGGTCTGGAACCCGGCCACGAGGCTAATGCGGAGTCTAGAATTTGTGATGCTCGGCTTTGCACTGCAAAGTGCGAGCGGCCACCGGACCCCGGCCCCGATGATCCGGCATATGTCGTCACGATGGGGTCAGGCGGCGGGGTCGCCCATACGCTGGCCGCTGCTGTCCAGCCACCAGATCTGCAACGTGTCCTCTTCGCGCAGACGGGCGTCTGCCGGGGCGGAGGCCACTTCACGGTGGCATGCGACACCGCCGATCTGCAGCGTGCCAAGGGCACCATGGCCAAGCTGCGCGGTGAAGACCTTGTCGATCAGCGCAACCGTCAGCTCTTCAGCGCGGGCGGAGGCGGGGTCGGCGATGATTTCGGCCAGTCGTTGCAGACGTGCATCCTCAGCCGCAAGAATCCGTGCTACCTCGGCCCGGAAGGCGGGCTCGGTGGCGATATAGGCGTCAAGGGCGGGCACCGGGCGCAGGCCGGGTTTCTTCAGCTTGAGATCGCCCGCAAGGTAGAGCCCCTTCAGCACCCGAGCGCCAATGGGCGAGGTGAGTTGAACATTGGCCTCATGGAAGGCCAGTTCACGATCACCCGCCGGCAGACGCAAGGCGGCATGCCGGCCATCCAGCACTGCCCTGCGCAGGGCGGCCAGCGCGGGCGTGCGGTGGACGTTCGGGATCAGGTCGATGATCGACAAGGCTGGCTTCATGCGCGCCCGAATGTCCCACAGCATGGCCGCCCCCGTCTTCCGCAGCCGGATTGGCCGCACATGCGGGCGTCATAACGGCAGCAGGGGCAGCGCGTCCAGCACGCATGCAGGGACATGGCCGGCGCAAGGTGGGGCTTGCATCGGCGCGCGGGGTCGCGCACTCAGTCAAGGTGGACACGTCACCGGATCAGACTGCGCCGACCCTGCTGGCCCTTGGCTGGACCCCGTTCTTTGCCGATCAGCTGACGGCGGAAGAAGCGGGCCTGCGCCCGATGCGCGTGGCTACCGTCCATCGCGCGCGGATGACGGCCGAAACCGGGACCGGCCCGGTGCGGCTGCAATTGCCGTCGCAAGCCAACACCGCCGCCTATGCCGTGGGCGACTGGGTGCTGGTCGAGGCTGACACCAACCTTCTGATCCGCCGGCTTGACCGCCACACCTTGCTTCAACGCCGGACCGAAGGCGGCGGCGCGCCACAACTGATTGCGGCAAACGTTGACACCTTGTTCATCGTGACCTCGTGCAACGATGACCTGAACCCCGCCCGGCTGGAGCGGTATCTGGCGCTGGCGAATGAGGCGGGGACAACTCCGGTCATCGTGCTGACCAAGGCCGATCAGGTGCCCGACCCCCAGCCCTTTGTCGACCGGGTGACAGGCCTGCAGCGCGGCTTGCAGGTGGTGACGCTGAACGCCAAGGCCCCTGATGCGGCGGCGATTCTGGCCCCCTGGTGCGGGCCGGGGCAGACAGTAGCGTTGGTTGGGTCTTCCGGCGTGGGCAAGTCGTCGCTGCTCAACACGCTGGCCGACAAGGCCCCCGAAGACGCGCAAGCCACCGGCGATATCCGCGAGGCGGACGGCAAGGGACGCCACACGACCACGTCACGATCCCTGCACGGGATCACCGGCGGCGGCTGGGTGATCGACACGCCCGGCATCCGCACGTTGCATGTCAGCGACCTTTCGGTCGGGCTTGACGTGCTGTTCGCCGAGATCGCCGAATTGGCCCCCCAGTGCCGCTTTCGCGACTGCACCCATGCGCATGAACCGGGGTGCGCGGTGCAGGCAGCGGTCGCGGCGGGGACACTGGATGCCGGCCGGTTGGACCGCTGGCGCAAGTTGCTGGACGAAAACCGCAGCAATACGCCCGTCGTCACTGGCGCGCGGGGCAACAAGACCACGCAGGCGCCGGGGCCAACGCACGGCAAGCGGCGCTAAGGCACCGACTATTCCGTACCCCGTGCAGATCCGGGTCTGACAGCGGGGCTGGCCGCTTGCGTGTGCCGCATAGGCAATTGTCCGCTAGAACGCGTTGTCTGCTTGATCAGGCCGGATTTTTCCGACACTGGGCCCTTCCACCGCAGGCAGTTCTGACAGCGGTCCGCACCGCTGCGGCATCGTTCCGTCACATGACTTTTACAAAAGTCCAATATCTCCGTCATCAAGCGACCGTAAGCCGTCTGCAGGCCGACTCGATTGGCCGCGAGATCATCAGGAGACTTTCATGAAACTCATGCACATCACGACGTCGGCACTTGCCATCGCCGCCCTTTCGGCTGGCGCTGCGGCTGCCCGCGACCAGGTTCAGGTTACCGGCTCGTCCACCGTGCTGCCCTATGCCACCATCGTCGCCGAAGCCTTCGGCGAAAACTTTGACTTCCCCACCCCGGTCGTCGAAGGCGGCGGTTCGGGTGCCGGTCGCGCCAAAATGTGCGAAGGCGTGGGCGAAAACACCGTCGACATCGCCAACTCGTCCTCGCGCATCAGCCAGAAGGACCTCGACACCTGTGCCGCCAATGGCGTCGCCGAAGTCATGGAAGTCCGCATCGGCTATGACGGGATCGTGTTTGCTTCGGACGTGGCAGGCGCTGCTTTCGCCTTCACCCCGGCCGACATCTACAATGCCATCGGCGAGCAGGTCCTGAAGGACGGCGCGCTGGTTGCCAACCCGCACACCCAGTGGGCCGAGTTCAACGCGAACCTGCCGGCACAGGACATCCTGATGCTGGTCCCCGGCACCAAGCACGGCACCCGTGAAGTGTTCGACACCCGCGTGATCGTTGCGGGCTGCGAAGAAACCGGCGCAATGAAGGCCTTCATGGACGGCGGCATGGATGAAGATGCGGCGGAAGATGCCTGCATGAAGCTGCGCACCGATGGCCGTTCGGTCGACATCGACGGCGATTATACCGAAACGCTTGCCCGTCTGGACGCCGACAAGAACGCTGTCGGCGTGTTCGGCCTGTCGTTCTACCAGAACAACACCGACAAGCTGCAGGTTGCCACGATGTCGGGCATCGTTCCTTCGACCGAGTCGATTGCCTCGGGCGAATACCCGGTGTCCCGTCCGCTCTACTTCTACGTCAAGGTCGCACATATGGACGTGATCCCCGGCCTGAAAGAGTATGTGGAGTTCTTCGTGTCCGACGATATGGCCGGACCGAACGGCCCGCTTGCCCAGTATGGCCTGGTATCCGACCCGGAACTGGCCGCAACGCAGGCGATGGTTGCCGCGCGCACCCCGATGGGCCCGCTGGAGTGATCTGAGACCTTCGGACAGGGCGGCGCTTCGGTGCCGCCCTGCCCTTCTTCTTCAGCCGGACGGGGTTTCCATGTCGGTCTTTCTTCTGCTGGTCTTTATTGCCGTCCTTGCGACAACCGGTTTTTTCCTGTGCCGCCAACGCGCGCTGAAAAGCGTTGATGGCAATGTGCGCAGACTACATTCCCTTCCGGGCTATTACGGCTGGTACGGCTTTATCCTTGCAGCCATTCCCGCTCTTGTTGCGCTTGCCTTGTGGCTGGTTATCCAGCCCTTGGTGATCGAGCGGCAATTGAGCGGCTTTTTTCCGCCCGCAATGATCGAAGATGCCTCGGCACGCACCCTTTTGTTCGCGGACGTGCGCCGGGTTGCCGCTGGCCTTGACATCGCAGTAAGCCAAGGTGCGATGACCGAGGATGATGCCGATCAGGTCAGCACCGCCACCTCTGAACTTGGCAGCGTTCGTGAACGGCTTGCGTCCGTCGGTGTGGCCCTTGGGGCTGAAGTGACGCCCGAAGTGCTGGTCGCCGCGCAGGACTACCGCGAAATGGCGCGGGTTGGCGTGATTGGGCGCGCGATCCTGACGATGGTGCTTTCCATCGCGGGCCTTTTCTTTGCCGCTCGCGTCATTGGCCCCGACTTTCGTGCCCGCAACCGGGTGGAGCAGGTGGTGCTGGCGCTGCTTATCCTGTCGTCGACCATCGCGATTTTGACGACGGTGGGCATCGTGCTGTCCATGCTGACGGAATCACTGCGCTTTTTCACGATGTATCCGGCGGCGGACTTCTTCTTCAGCCTGACCTGGTCGCCGAATTTCCGTGGCAATTCGGAACTGGGTCTGATCCCGCTTCTTTGGGGCACCATGTACATCAGCCTGATCTCGATGCTGGTATCGGTGCCCATCGGCCTTTTCGCAGCGATCTACCTCGCGGAATATGCGTCCAACCGGGTGCGGTCGGTGGTCAAGCCACTGATCGAGGTGATCGCAGGGATCCCGACAGTAGTTTTCGGCCTGTTCGCGCTGGTGACCGTCGGACCATTCCTGCGCGATTACTTCGCCCAGCCGTTCGGTTTCGGCAACTCCGGTTCGTCCGTGATGACCGCCGGTATCGTGATCGGCATCCTGAACATCCCGTTCATTTCGTCGCTGGCAGATGACATCATCAACGCGGTGCCGCAGTCGATGCGCGACGGCTCACTTGGGCTTGGGGCGACGAAATCGGAGACCATCAAGAAAGTCGTGCTTCCGGCCGCCCTGCCCGGCATCATGGGCGCGGTCCTGATGGCCGCCAGCCGCGCGATTGGCGAGACGATGATCGTCACCATGGGGGCCGGGGCGGCTGCGCGGCTTGACCTCAACCCGTTCGAGGCGATGACCACCATTACCGTCAAGATCGTCAGCCAGCTGACCGGCGATACTGAATTCAACTCACCCGAGACGCTTGTGGCCTTTGCGCTGGGGATGTCGCTTTTCGTCATCACCCTTGGTCTCAACATCCTCGCCCTGTGGATCGTGCGGAAGTACCGGGAGCAATACGAATGACCACCTCAGCCGCCGCCGGGGCCTTCCCGTCTGCCGACGCGAAGCCTGCGAATTCGCTTTTCGTGCAGGATGACCTGACGCGCCGCCGCAATGCCGCCGAAACCCGGTTCAAGTATTACGGCATCGTCGCAATCGTTCTTAGCCTCTCCGTGCTGGCGATCATGCTGTTCACGATCTTCCGCGATGGCACGTCGGCCTTCCAGCAGGCCAGCATTGCCTTTCCGATCACACTTGACGCCGAAATCATTGACCCAAAAGGCGCACGCGACCCAGCCGATCTGGCAAAGGTCACGACCATTGGCTACGGCACCCTGATCGGTCAGCAGTTCGCAAACTTCCTGACCGCTGAAGGCATCGCAGTCGAAGGTATCAGTGACAAGGACGTCGCCGGCATGATTTCCCGCGATGCACCGGGGCGCCTGCGCGACATGGTGCTGGCAGACCCGTCGCTGATCGGGCAGACCATCGACTTCAAAGCCTATGCCACTGGGCGGATTGACGGCTACATGAAGGGCCGTGTGACGCTGGAAACCGCGCAGCTGGATTCCAACGTGTCGCTGGAGCAGTTGCAGCTGGCCGATCAGCTGATCGCGGCGAATATCCTGACTTCGGGCTTCAACACCGGATTCCTGACCAACCCAGACGCATCCGACCAGCGGCCGGAATCAGCGGGCCTTGGCGTGGCGATCATCGGGTCCTTGTACATGATGATGCTGGTCCTGATCTTCACGCTGCCCGTCGGTGTTGCGGCCTCCATCTACCTTGAGGAGTTTGCCCCGACGAACCGGCTGACCGACCTTATCGAGGTCAACATTTCGAACCTGGCCGCGGTGCCGTCCATCGTCTTCGGTATCCTTGGCCTGGCGATTTTCATCAACTTTGCCGGGTTGCCGCAGTCTTCGTCGTTGGTCGGCGCGCTGGTCATCAGCCTGATGACCCTGCCCACGATCATCATCGCAACACGGGCCGCGATCCGCGCCGTGCCACCGTCGATCCGCGATGCGGCGTTGGGGGTGGGTGCGTCAAAGATGCAGACCGTGTTCCACCACGTCCTGCCGCTGGCGATGCCCGGCATCCTGACCGGCACGATTCTGGGTCTGGCCAGCGCCCTTGGCGAGACGGCACCGTTGCTTCTGATCGGGATGGTCGCATTTGTGACCAACTACCCCTCTGGTCCCTTCGACGGGGGCGTCATGGACCCTGCAACCGCCCTGCCGGTGCAGGTCTATTCCTGGGCCTCACGGTCGGACCCGGCCTTCATCGAACGGTCCTCGGGTGCGATCATCGTGCTGCTGGCCTTCCTTGTGATCATGAACGTCGCGGCAATCCTGCTGCGCCGCCGCTTCGAACGTCGCTGGTAGGACCCCATGAATGACATGACCCACACCGGGCTTGCCCTGGACACCCACACCGCCAAGATCGAGGCGCGGGGGGTTCAGGTGCATTACGGCACCAACCACGCGCTGAAGGATGTGGATGTGACCATCCTTGACAAGGCCGTGACCGCCTTCATCGGCCCGTCTGGCTGCGGGAAATCCACCTTCCTGCGCTGTCTGAACCGGATGAACGACACCGTCGCCTCGTGCCGGGTGACGGGCAGCATCCGGCTGGAGGGTGAGGACATCTATGACCGTCGCGTCGATCCGGTGCAATTGCGCGCCAAG
>JANPJU010000011.1:0-34522 GCA_031425675.1 Paracoccaceae bacterium
ATGGTCCCAGTCCGGGTGGAAGTATTCGCTTTCGTCCAGCGTCAGATGCTGGATCAAGGGCTCACCCCAGACCCGTTTCCCCTGCTGCCGCGCACGCCGGATCGCTTCATGCGCGTCCTCGCAGCTTACATGCACCACATACAGCGGCACCCCCGCCATGTCGGCAATCATGATCGCGCGGTTGGTCGCCTCGCCCTCTACCTGCGGCGGGCGGCTGTAGGCGTGCCCCTCCGGCCCGGTGTTTCCCTCGGCGATCAGCTTCGCCGTCAGTTCCGCCACCACATCGCCGTTCTCGGCATGGACCATCGCCAGCCCGCCCAGCTCACCAATCCGGCGGAAGCTGGCGAAAAGCTCGTCGTCGTTGACCATCAGCGCGCCCTTGTAGGCCATGAAGTGCTTGAAGCTGGTCATGCCCGCGCCCATTGCCTCGGCAATCCCGTCCCAGACCTTCTCACCCCACCAGGTCACCGCCATGTGGTAGGAATAGTCGCAATTCGCCCGCCCCGATTTGTTGTGCCACATCTGGGCCGCGTCCATCAGCCCCTGCCCCTGCCCCGGCAGTACGAAGTCGACGACCATCGTCGTCCCGCCCGACAGCGCCGCCCGCGTGCCGGACTCGAAGTCATCGGCCGAATAGGTGCCCATGAAGGGCATCTCCAGATGCGTATGCGGGTCGATCCCGCCGGGCATGACATAGCAGCCGGTCGCGTCAAGTTCCGTCCCGCCCGTAAGGCCTTGGCCAATCTCGGTGATCACCCCGCCCTCGATCCGCACATCGGCCTTGTAGGTGAGGTCGGCGGTGACGACGGTGCCGTTCTTGATGATGGTGGTCATGGCCAGATCCTTTGCAAGTCGGTGGCGGGTGTTTTGCTCATCGGGCTGCTCTTCGTGCGCGCAGCCAGCGCAGTATCGGTTTTTCCAGCAACACATGCGCCAGACTTCCGGCGACCAGCGCGCCCAGCAGGACCAGCGCCGCCGTCAGCGGCACGCCAAGCCGGTCGACGCCAGCGGCCAGCAGAACCTTGACCGCCAGCGTCATCGCCGTGATGTGCACGAGGTAAATCGCGTAGGAGGCATCGCCCAGAAACACCAGCAGACGCGGCACCGTAAGGCGCCCTGCCCGCTCCAGCACCACAAGGCTGGTGACAACCGCCGCCGCGCCGAGGCCGTAAAGCACCGTCCGCAGGCCCGTGTGCCAGATAACGCCGCCGTAAGCCTCCGACAGCCCTACCGCAAGGAACAGCAAAACTCCGGCCAGCAGCAGGGGCAGAGCCAGCTCCGCCGGGACATAAGGTACCCCGAAGCTGGCGCAGATACCAAACAGGAACAGAAGGTTATAGGCCGACAGGATCAGATCGTGGCCCCAGCCTTGGTAGCCGGAAACGGCCGCAATCGCGCAGGCGCCAAACCACAACGCCCCGAAGACAACGCCCAGTCGCAGGTTAAGGAGCAGCAGCGAAAAGACGATGTAGAACATCATCTCGAAGGTCAGCGACCAGGCCACCTCGATGATCGGCGCGCCCGCCGTGGGCCAAAGGAACACCGCCCGCAGCGACTCGCTGGCCGAGGGCAGCGTGCCCTCCGTCGCAAAGCGCCCGGCGATGACGAGGGCGAGGATCACCCAGAAGAAGGGATAGATCCGCTCCACCCGCCTGGTCAGGAAAGCCCAGGCGTGCTGCGGCTGGCCGAACTGGTGGCGGTGGACCAGCATCATGATGAAGCCGCTGAGGACAAAGAAGATTTCCACGCCGGAGTAGCCCATGGCGAATGCCGGGATCAGGCCGTGTCCTGTGCCGAGGACCTGAGGGATCGTGTAGACATGCAGGTGGAAGAGCACGACCATGATTGCCGCGACCGCGCGGAGGGCCTGGAGGGAGGCGATCTGGGGGCGGGCTGGAGCAGCTGGAAGTGGGGCGTTTTCATCCGTCACGCCAATACCCCCACGACGTTATGGGGCGCAACCGCCCCTTCGCAAGCGGTGAAGTTCGTGAAGGAAATACCCGTCCCGGACTTGACCCGGGACCTCCCGTTGAACCTGGAACTGACCGGGGGACAGTATGCTAGACCGGAATATACACCGTCAGGTCCTGCCAATTCGGATTGCACTCTGCGATCAATGCGTTCTTCCAGGCGCGCGGCCAGCGCTTTATCGCCCGCTCGCGCTGCAGGCTGGCAGCGAAATCTTCGTGCTGCTCGAACCAGACCAGGGTCTTGATACTTTACTTCGCCGTATGGATCGACAAACCGGCCCTGTGAGCCTCCACCCTTGTCGCGAGATTCCCCGTTCGACCAATGTAGATTGCTCCACAAGGCCGAGAGGCCATGATGTAAACAAAGTGCGCCATGCGCAATTTTAGGCGCACCATGACTAAGGGAAAGTGAATCCCGTCCCGGGCTTGACCCGGGACTTCTTCCTGCAACCCGTGCCGCATGGGCCGACCGGAGGTCCCGGGTCAAGCCCGGGACGGGTATCCCTTGCATCCTCACTCCACCACCTCCGCCACCTCAAGCACCGCGTGCAGCAGCACATCCGTCCCCGCCGCCGCCCATTCCGGGCTGATCTCCTCGGCCTCGTTGTGGCTGAGCCCCCCCACGCAGGGGCACATCACCATCACCGTCGGCGCAACTCGGTTGATCCAGCAGGCGTCGTGGCCGGCGCCGCTGACGATGTCCATGTGGGAACAGCCCAGCTTTTCAGCGGATTGGCGGACGATCTTCACAAGACCGGGGTCGAAGGTGACCGGGTCGAAGTGGCCCACATCCTCAATCTCACACCCCAGCCCCAGTTCTGCCGCCACCGCATGCGCCGCCCGCATCACCTCCCCCTTCATCGCGTCCAGCTTGGCCTGTTCGGGCGAACGGATATCCACCGTGAACACAACCTTGCCCGGTATCACGTTGCGGCTGTTGGGAAAAACCTTCACCTGCCCCACCGCGCCCACGGCGTTTGGCTGGTGGCTCATCGCGATCTGGTGGACGCGTTCCGTGATCCGCGCCATGCCTAACCCTGCATTCACCCGCATGTTCATTGGGGTGGAACCGGTGTGGGCGTCCTTGCCGGTCAGCGTGATCTCCAGCCACCACAACCCCTGCCCGTGGGTAACGACGCCGATGGATTTCCCCTCCGCCTCCAGGATCGGCCCCTGCTCGATATGCAACTCCAGCATCGCGTGCATCTTGCGCGCACCGACGACCTCATCCCCGACCCAGCCAATTCGCGCCAACTCCTCGCCGAAGACCTTGCCCTCAGGGTCCTTCCGCGACTTGGCATAATCCTCGGTATGGATGCCCGCGAACACTCCCGAGGCCAGCATCGCCGGCGCAAACCGCGCGCCTTCCTCATTCGTCCAATTGGTGACCACGATGGGATGCCTGGTCTTCACGCCGGTATCGTTCAGCGTCCGCACCACCTCCAGCGCGCCAAGCACCCCAAGCACCCCGTCATAGCGTCCCCCGGTCGGCTGGGTGTCGAGGTGGCTGCCCATGTAGACCGGCAAAGCGCCCGGGTCCGTTCCCGCCCGCGTGGCAAACATGTTGCCCATGCTGTCCACGCCCATGGTCATGCCAGCGGCCTTGCACCAGCCGGCAAACAGATGCCTGCCCTCACTGTCGGCATCGGTGAGGGTCTGCCGGTTGCAGCCGCCCGCCACGCCGGGGCCGATCATCGCCATTTCTTCAAGGCTGTCCCACAACCGTTCGGAGTTGATCCGCAGGTTGTCCCCCGAACTGATGGCGGTGGCAGGCATCTGACGCTCCCCGTTCACAGCGGGACCATCCTGCCCCTTGCCGCGACTCATTTCCTGACCGTATGGTCAGGTGCAAGCGCACCACAACCTGACCAACCGGTCAATGAAAATGTGACAGACCCGGATGCCCCCAGAATGACGACCGAATGACCGCAGATGCCCAGATTTCCCGCATCAAGCCGGGCAAACGCACGGAAATCCGGCGCGAGAATGAGCGTGTGATTCTGGACGCGGCGGAGAAGGTCTTTGCCGAAGCCGGCTTCGGCGGGGCGACGATGCAATTGATCGCCGACATGGCGGGGCTGCCCAAGGCCAACCTGCATTACTACTTTGCCACCAAGGAAGACCTGTACCGAAAGGTGGTTCAGCAGATTTTCGAGATCTGGCTGGATGCAGCGATGCTGTTTGACGATGCGCCAGGGCCGGTTGACGGCATTGGCGGCTATATCGACGCCAAGATGGACATCAGCCGCACGCATCCCTCCGGCTCCAAGGTCTGGGCGTCCGAGGTGATGCACGGTGCGCCGGTGATTCAGGACTATCTGGAAACCACTCTGCGTGACTGGACCGAAGGCCGGATCGCCGCCATCCAGCGCTGGATTGATGAGGGCAAGATGCGCCCGGTTGATCCGCGCCATCTTTTGTACATGCTCTGGGCCACTACTCAGCATTACGCCGACTTTGGCCATCAGATACAGACGCTGAATGACGGACAACCGCTGTCAGACCAGCAATGGGCCGCCGCAAAAGCCAGCGTGAAGGACCTTGTCCTGCGCGGCATCGGGGCAATCTAGGGGAACGGTATGGACATCGCAGAACTTGAGACCGAGGCCGCCACCCTTATTTTGCCCGCCTTTGATGAAGGCACCGCCCTGCGACTGGGGCAGATTCTGGTTGATCTGGCGCTGACTGGAAATCTGCCGGTGGTGATCGACATCCGCACCGCTGACCGCACGCTCTTCCACGCAGGCTTGCCCGGATCAGCTCCGCTGAACGACCTTTGGGCGCGGCGAAAGTCGAACACGGCGCTGTTGTTCCATGAAGCCTCGCTTCTGGTCGGGACGAAGCACCGCACAAAGGGTGAGACATTGGCCAAGCATGGCCTGGATCCAGCGGATTTTGCCGACCATGGCGGGGCCGTGCCGATCCGGATCGACGGGATCGGGATTGTTGCGGTGGCCACCGTATCCGGCCTGCCGCAGGTGGAGGATCACAGGCTGGTTGTCAGGGGCTTGCGGGCGCTGCTGGCGGGTCGGGATACCCCACCCCGGACCTGATCCGGGGCCTCGTCCGTCGGCAACGGACCCCGGATCAGGTCCTTGGTGGGGCTTCCTTCAATTCCACCTCGACAAAACTCATCGTGGCGATGCCGTCGTTCACCACGTTATGCTCCACGCCTTCGGCCCGCCGGTAGGCTGTGCCTGCGGGCACCAGCACCCGCCGCGACGCGCCGCCCGGTTCTTCCAGCAGCATGTGGCAGTCGGTCAGCGCGGTGATCACATAATCATGCCCGTGCCGGTGCCACCCCGTCTCGGCCCCCGGGGCAAAGTCGAAGCGGGTGACGCGCACCCGGTCGTCATCGACCAGAACGGCCGCCGTGCAAGCGGGCCGGGTCATTCCAGCGTCTTCAGAATGTCGCCCAGCGTGCCGATCAGTTCGTCAATCTGGGGTTTTGAGATGATCAGCGGCGGCGACATGGCGATGATGTCCCCCGTGGTGCGGATCAGGATGCCCTTCTCATACGCCTTCAGGAACGCATTGAAGGCGCGCTTTGTCGGGGCCCCTTCGATCGGCTGCAATTCCACCGCGCCGATCAGGCCCATGTTGCGGATGTCGATCACATGAGGGTGGTCGCGCAAGGAATGGATCGCGTCCTGCCAATAGGGTTCCAACTCCCGTGCGCGGTCAAACAGGCCCTCTTCCTTGTAAACCTCAAGCGTTGCAACGCCGCAGGCGGCGGCGATGGGGTTGCCGGAATAGGTATAGCCGTGGAACAGCTCGATCAGGTTCTCCGGCCCGGTCATGAAGGCATCGTGTATCTCGGCGGTGGTCAGCACCGCGCCCATCGGGATCACGCCGTTGGTCAGGCCCTTGGCGGTGGTCATCATGTCGGGGATGACGTTGAAATGCTGGGCGGCGAAGGCCGACCCAAGGCGACCAAAGCCGGTGATGACCTCATCAAAGATCAGCAGGATGCCGTGCTTTTTGGTGATCGCGCGCAAGCGTTCCAGATAGCCTATCGGCGGCATCAGCACGCCGGTTGACCCCGCCATCGGCTCCACGATCACCGCCGCGATGGTTTCCGCGCCGTGCAGCGCCACGATCCGTTCCAGATCATCGGCCAGGTTCGCGCCATGTTCGGGTTGGCCCTTGGTAAAGGCGTTCAGGTGCGGCAGGTGGGTGTGGGGCATGTGGTCAACCCCGGCCAGCAGGGTGCCAAACACCTTGCGGTTGTTCACGATCCCGCCGACAGAGATGCCGCCGAAGTTCACCCCGTGATAGCCACGCTCGCGCCCGATCAGCCGGGTCCGCGCGCCCTCACCCCGTGCCCTGTGATAGGCGATTGCCAGTTTCAGCGCCGTCTCCACGCTTTCCGAACCCGAGTTGGTGTAGAACACATGCTCGATCCCCTTCGGCGCGATGTCGATGATGCGGTTGGCAAGCTCAAACGCAATCGGGTGGCCCATCTGGAAGGCGGGCGCATAGTCGAGCTCTGCCGCCTGCTTCTGGATCGCTTCGACGATCTTCGGACGGCAGTGGCCTGCGTTGCAGCACCACAGGCCCGCCGTGCCGTCCAGCACCTGCCGCCCATCGCTGGTGGTGTAGTGCATGTCCTTGGCGGCCACGAACATCCGGGGGTTCTTCTTGAACTGCCGGTTGGAGGTAAAGGGCATCCAGAAAGCGTTCAGGTCGTTGGGGGCGTTGCGGTCAAGGGCCATGGGGTTCTCCTTGGGCCGCAGGTGGCGCGGCGAATGATTTGACGTCTGGTTGCAGGGCAAGGTATCCATGGGGTCCCCACGGTCAAGGGTGATCCCCGCCGGTTTCGTCGTCAAGTCTCACCTCGTCACACATTTCCGCCCGCCAGATGGCGCATCCCACGACCCCGCAACAAAAGTTCCTCGCCCGCATGCCCTCTGTCGCCCGGTCCCGCATCCAGCAGAAGAACCGCGAGAACATTCTCGACGCGGCGCTTGAAGTGTTTTCACAACACGGGTTCCGCGGCGCGACGCTGGACCAGATCGCCGATGGTGCGGGCCTGTCAAAGCCCAACCTGCTGTATTATTTTCCGTCGAAAGAGGCGGTGCACAAGGCGCTTCTGACCGGGCTTTTGCACACCTGGCTGGACCCCTTGCGCGCGATGGACCCGAAAGGCGATCCGGTGGCCGAGGTGCTGGCCTATGTCCGCCGCAAACTGGACCTTGCCCGCGACTTTCCCCGTGAAAGCCGCCTTTTTGCTGGTGAGATCCTGCAAGGCGCACCCCGGATGCGCGATGCGATTGAAGGCGATCTGAAAACGCTGGTCGAGGAAAAGGCCACTGTCCTGCGCCGCTGGATGGACGAGGGGCGGCTTGCGCGCGTCGATCCGGTGCATCTGGTCTTTTCGATCTGGGCGCTGACCCAGCATTACGCCGATTTTGATGTTCAGGTCCGCGCGGTTCTGGGATCGGATCACGATCCTTACGCCGAGGCGGGTGGATTTCTGGAAACCCTTTTTACCCGGTTGCTCGTTCCCTGACGCAGTCCGGTGAACGCGGACAGCCGTTTCTTGAACACCCGCTCGGCCTATTCGCTAAAATCCACGCTATTTCAGTCAGGCAGAGACCCCGGAACCGCCGTATCCTGCAGCTTGGGGGCGTCAGATTGGGGAACGCAAATATGGGCTTGATCACCGCTGTCCGGTCTCCGCTGCCGGTTGCCGCCACGTCGGCACACCTTGCAACGGACCCCGTCGCCCGCGTGCCGATTGCCGAAACCGCCCGCCCGGTTGCCGCGACCGAACGGCAGGATGCCCCACAACAACCGGCAGCCACCGTCGCCAGCGTTACGGTCCGGCTGGCCGAACGGGATGAAAGCGACCACCCCGCGGTTGAGGCGCGGCGTGCCGCTGAAGCTGCGCGTGAAGCATACATTCAGGCCAGCCGCGCCGCAGGCCTTAATCCCATGCCCCTGCCCGGTGCCTGACTGCGGGCAGGCCTCTGGTGCACAAGACCAGGGCCGACCGCACGCGCCCTACTCTGCCGCGCGGCTGCTTGGGTTGTTCGGATGTGTCGTCCAGTTGGCGTAATCGCCCACCACCGCCCCGGTGCGCGGATCGACCGTGCCCTTCTGCATCGGCACCATGGTGATGCAATTGTCCACTGGGCAGACGTTGACGCACAGGTTGCAGGCGACACATTCGTCGTCCATCACCTTGAAAACGCGGTCCGCGCTCATGGAAATGGCCTGATGGCTGGTGTCTTCGCAGGCGGCATAGCAGCGCCCGCATTTGATGCAGTCGTCCTGATTGATATAGGCTTTCGCGACGTAGTTCAGGTTCAGATACTGCCAGTCGGTGACATTCGGGACCGCGCGGCCCACCAGATCCGACAGGCCGATCTGCTTTTCGTCCAGATACTGCGACAATCCGCTGATCATTTCTTCCACAATCTTGAAGCCGTAGGTCATCACCGCGGTGCAGACCTGTACGTTGCCTGCCCCCAGCGCCATGAACTCTGCCGCGTCGCGCCAGGTGGTGACCCCACCGATGCCAGAGATGGGCATGCCGCGGGTTTCTTCCGACCGGGCGATTTCGGCGACCATGTTCATCGCGATCGGCTTGACCGCCGGGCCGCAATAGCCGCCGTGGGTGCCTTTGCCGTCAATCATCGGCTCGGGTGAAAAGCTGTCAAGGTTGACGGAGGTGATGGAATTAATCGTGTTGATCAGGCTTACCGCATCCGCGCCGCCCCGCTTTGCCGCGCCTGCCGGGCCAAGGATGTTGGTGATGTTCGGCGTCAGCTTGACGATGCAGGGCATGCGGGAGTGTTTTTTCACCCATCGCGTCACCATCTCGATGTATTCCGGGACCTGCCCCACGGCGCTGCCCATGCCGCGTTCGGCCATTCCGTGCGGGCAGCCGAAGTTGAGTTCGACTCCGTCCGCCTCGGTATCCTCGATCCGGTGGAGGATGTCCTTCCAGCTGTCTTCATCGCACGGCACCATCAGGCTGATGATCATCGCCCGGTCGCGCCACTTGCGCTTGACCTCCTTGATCTCGCGCAGGTTCACCTCAAGCGGGCGGTCGGTGATCAGTTCGATGTTGTTCAGGCCCAGAAGGCGGCGGTCCGCGCCCCAGATCGCGCCATAGCGCGGGCCGTTGACGTTGACGACCGGCGGGCCTTCGGAGCCTAGGGTCTTCCAGACAACCCCGCCCCACCCCGCCTCAAACGCGCGTTCGACGTTGTATTTCTTGTCCGTGGGCGGGGCCGAGGCCAGCCAGAACGGGTTGGGCGATTTGATGCCGATGAAGTTGGCGGACAGGTTAGCCATGAAAAGCCTCCTTGGCGAAAGCTGAGGGGGAAGAGGGGAGTGGGGATGGCGAAACGGTGTGCAAGCCGTGGTCTGCGCTTAGAATTGCGACCAGATCCAGCGGATCAGATGGCCCGCAACCTCGCCGAAGACCGGAGTCACATAGGCCCACAGAAGGCAGCCGACGATGTTGACCGGAATGAACAGCATCGGTGCCATCCGCGAGACGCCGGCCATCACGAACACCACGGCGCGCAAGGGGCCGAAGAAGTGCCCGATCACCACGGCAAGCCCACCCCAGCGCCGGAAGGCTGCGTTGCCCTTTTCGATCTGGTCGGGGTGATTGCGGAAGGGCCACAGCGACAAGATCACCTCGCCATAGCGCCAGCCGATCCCGTAGGACAGGATCGACCCGCAAACCGCTCCGATCGAGGCTCCGGCCCAAATGGGAAACAGGGTCAACTGCCCCGAGGCAACCAGCGCCCCCACGCCCAGAAGAATGGCCGTCGACGGAATGACGATCGAGATGAAGGCCACGGTTTCGCCAAACGCAAAGGCCATCGCGATCCAGAACGCCCAGTCCCGATGGTCGCGCACGAAGGCCAAAGTGGCGTCGATGATTGCGTCCAACAGCACCATCCTTCACCGGTGTTCTGCCTTGGCCTACCGTCGCCACCCTTGATGCGCAAGCGCTTGTCATGGTCAGGCCGTCAGATAGGCATGGATCGCCTCGGCGGCATCGCGGCCTTCGGCGACGGCGGTGACGGTCAGATCTTCGCCGCCCGCGGCACAATCACCGCCGACCCAGACCTTTGCAGCCAGTCCTTCCAGCTTCCCGCCCGCCAGCTTGCCGCCCGCCACCGCCAGACCATCCGGCGTGCCGGTCAGGGTCTGGCCGATGGCCTTGAACACCTGATCGGCCTTGAGGGTGAAGGTCTCGGCCGACAGTTTCAGGCCAGCGGGGGTATCTTCGGTGTAGGCAAACTCCACCGCCTGGGCATGGCCGTTACCCACCACGCGCACCGGGGCCGCGTTGTGGATGATCCGCACGCCCGCCTTGACGGCATGGTCCTGCTCATAGCCTGAGGCGCTCATCTTCTCCCGGCCCCGGCGGTAGACGATCGTGACGTTTTCCGCGCCCAGCAGCTTGGATTGGACGGCGGCATCCACCGCCGTCATGCCGCCGCCGATCACCACCACATCGCGGCCAATCGGCAAGGTGGACACATCATCCGTCTGGCGCAGGGCGGCGATGAAATCGACCGCGTTGCTGACGCCGGCCAGATCTTCACCCGCCGCGCGCAGGGCGTTGACGCCGGCCAGACCAATGCCCAGGAACACCGCGTCATAGTCAGACTGCAACGCGGCAAGCGTCACATCGCGGCCAAGTTCAACCCCGTGGCGGACCTCAATGCCGCCGATCTTCAGCAGCCATTCCACCTCAGCCTGGGCAAAGCCTCCGGTGGCCTTGTAGCTGGCGATCCCGTATTCGTTCAGGCCGCCCGATTTGGGCAAACGCTCCAGCACCACCACGTCATGGCCGTGGACGGCCAGGCGGTGCGCGCAGGCCAGGCCCGCAGGCCCGGCACCGACAACAGCGATGCGTTTTCCGGTGGCAGCTGCGCGCTCAAACGGATGCAGGCCCTTGGCCATGGCCACGTCGGTGGCGAAGCGTTGCAGCAGACCGATCTCGACCGGCTTGCCCTCGGCCGCTTCGCGCACGCAGGCCTCTTCGCACAGGGTTTCGGTGGGGCAGACGCGGGCGCACATGCCGCCAAGGATGTTCTGCTCCCAGATCGTGGTGGCGGCCGCTTCGGGCGTGCCGGTGGCGATTTGCCGGATAAACAGGGGAATGTCGATCGAGGTGGGGCACGCAGTGATGCAGGGCGCATCGTGGCAGAAGTAGCACCTGTCCGCCGCAACCCGCGCCTCATGCCGGTCCAAAGGCGGCGTGTGGTCGTTGAAGTTCGCGGCATAGGCGGCGGCTGGCAGGCGACCCGGTTGGATACCGGGCGTCAGCGGGCTGTTCGTCATCGGACCATCGTCCTCCCCTAAACTTTGTTGTCAAAGGCTGGCACAGGTCATTTTTTTTATCAAACGGTAAATTTTCAGCCTGCGCGGAAACCGTCCCCCTTGCCGCAGGGGGCTCCGATCTGCCGCTTTTGCAGGCAGCGCTTTCGCGGCTTTTCAGCCCCGCCCCCCTCGCGTATAAGCGCCAGACACCAAAGCGCGGGGCCGGTTGCGTCGCGCATGGGCCAAGGCAGGCACCGACCAGAAAAACAGAGGACGGCATGAGCAAGCAGACGACCGACACCGATGTGGCCTTCATCTCGGCATTGGCCGAACTTCTGAACAAGAACGACCTGACCGAACTGTCGGTCAAACGCGAGTACGGCGAGGATGACAGCCTTGAAGTACGCGTGGTCAAGCAGGCCAATGTGGTGACGGTGGCAGCCGCCGCCCCTGCCCCGGTGCACTATGCGCCTGCCGCAACCGCCTCTGCCCCAGCCGCAGCCGCCCCGGAAGATCCGGCCCAGCATCCCGGTGCTGTCACCTCGCCCATGGTCGGCACGATTTACCTTTCGCCCGAGCCGGGGTCTGCGGCCTTCGTGACCATCGGTGCCACCGTCACCGCCGGTCAGACCGTGGTGATCATCGAAGCGATGAAGACGATGAACCACATCCCCGCGCCGAAATCCGGGGTGGTCAAACGGATCCTGGTCGAGGATGGCTCGCCCGTCGAATACGGCGCGCCGCTGATGATCATCGAGTAAGCGCCCATGTTCGAGAAAATCCTGATCGCCAACCGCGGCGAAATCGCCCTTCGCGTGATCCGCGCCTGCCGCGAGATGGGGATCAAGTCGGTCGCTGTGCATTCCACCGCCGACACCGACGCGATGCATGTGCGGATGGCCGACGAATCCGTCTGCATCGGCCCCGCGCCCAGTTCGGAAAGCTATCTGAACAAGGCGGCCATCATCTCAGCTTGTGAAATCACCGGCGCCCAGGCGGTGCATCCGGGCTATGGGTTCCTGAGCGAGAACGCCAGCTTCGCGCAGGCGCTGGAAGACCACGGCCTGACCTTCATCGGACCGTCAGCGGAACATATCCGCATCATGGGCGACAAGATCACCGCAAAGGAAACCGCCAAGACCCTGGGGATTCCGGTGGTGCCGGGGTCCGAAGGCGGGGTTGCCGACTTCGAGATTGCGATGAAGGCGGCCGAAGAGATCGGCTTTCCGGTCATTATCAAGGCCACCGCCGGCGGTGGCGGTCGGGGCATGAAGGTTGCCAAGGACGCGAGCGAGCTGGAAATGGCCTTCCGCACCGCGCGGTCGGAGGCGAAGAACGCCTTTGGCAACGACGAAGTTTATATCGAGAAATACCTGCAAAAGCCCCGCCATATCGAGATTCAGGTGTTTGGCGATGGCAAGGGCAACGCGGTCCACCTTGGCGAACGCGATTGCAGCCTGCAACGCCGCCACCAGAAAGTGTTCGAGGAAGCCCCCGGCCCCGCCATCACCCCGCAGATGCGCGCCGAAATCGGAAAGATCTGCGCCGAGGCTGTGGCCAAGATCAACTACATCGGTGCGGGCACGGTCGAGTTTCTGTACGAAGACGGCAAGTTCTACTTCATCGAGATGAACACCCGCCTGCAGGTCGAACACCCGGTTACCGAATACATCTTTGGCGTCGACCTTGTGCGCGAACAGATCCGTGTCGCCGCCGGCATGGGTATGTCGTTCCGCCAGGATGAGTTGGAGATCAACGGCCACGCGATCGAGGTCCGGATCAACGCCGAAAAGCTGCCGAACTTCGCCCCTTGCCCCGGTAAGGTGCGGACGTTTCACGCGCCGGGAGGCCTTGGCGTGCGGATGGATTCGGCGCTCTATGGCGGCTATTCGATCCCGCCTTATTACGACAGCCTGATCGGCAAGCTGATTGTCCACGGCCGCGACCGGCCCGAGGCTTTGGCCCGCCTGAAACGGGCGCTGGGAGAGTTGATCATTGACGGGGTCGACAGTTCAATCCCGCTGTTTGACCTGTTGCTGGCTGAACCCGAAGTTCAGACCGGCGATTACAACATCCACTGGCTGGAAAAGTGGCTTGCCGCCAAATTTGGCGCCTGACGGAACGGGGTGTCCCGGCGGGACGCCCCAACGCAACGGCTTCTGCAGGGATTTGTTGAATCCTTCGAAGGATTGTGGTGGTGGCTGACCCGCTAGACCCCGAAACCCTGTTGCAGGCTTATGCCATGGGCATCTTTCCCATGGCCGAAGGGCGTGATGACACAGAAATCCATTGGGTCGACCCGCGCCGCCGGGGTATCCTGCCGTTGGACGGCTTCCATCTGTCGCGATCTCTGGCGCAAAAAATCCGGCGGACTGCGTTAGCCGTGACCGTGGATCAGGATTTTGACGCTGTTGTCAACGCCTGTGCTGACCGTGGGGAAACCTGGATAAGCCACCGCATTCAGGGGCTTTACGGCCAGTTGCACCGACGGGGCTGTGCCCACAGCATCGAAGTCCGTGACGGCGTGGATCTGGTGGGCGGGGTTTACGGCGTGGTGCTGGGCGGGGCGTTCTTTGGCGAAAGCATGTTTTCGCGGGTAACCGATGCCTCAAAAATCGCCTTGGCCCACGCGGTTGACCGCTTGCGCGCCGGGGGCTTCACCCTGTTTGACACGCAGTTTCTGACGCCGCATCTGGCCAGTCTTGGCGTAGTGGAAATCCCGCGCGCCGATTATCACCGCCGCCTTGCCGCCGCCTTGGGTCGGCCAGCCAGCTTCAACCCCTCAGGCTATTCCTCAACTTCGGTCGGGGCATCGTCAGCGGTTTCCGGCAGCACACATGACAAAACCCAGACGTCATAGCGCGGGTGATCCAGCGCCGAAAGTGCCGGAGAGGACGCCACCATCCACCCTGAGAACAGCGTTGCCTGCGCAGTGTCTTCCACGACCGTCAGATGTGCACTTGCGTCCGAGGCGGGGTTTTCCGCCGGATAGCGACAACTGTCCAGCCGCACGACAAGACGGCCAAACTGCGCCGCCTGCCCCCGGCTAAGGGTGACATCGCCGGTGACACTGGTCAGCTTGTCCAGAAAGCGCAGCATCGCGCCGTCAGCCTCGGCATAGTCCTGCGCTGCGGCGGGGCTGGACAGGAACAGCGCGAGGTAAAGCGCGGCCCGCATCACGGCGCAGGCACTTCATCGGCGGCTGCATCACCGCCACCGACAAACTTGAGCAGCAGGGTGATCAGGCTGACTGCGCCTTGCGTATCTTCAATCTCGGCCCCGGGTTCGAGGTTTTCCAAAGCTCCACCGGGCAGGACTTCGATGAAGTTCCCCCCCAGAAGGCCTTCGGAAGACACAAGAATTGTGGAATCGACCGGCAGAAGCACATCGTTGCGCATACTGATCCGGGCATCGGCATAAAAGGTGGCGGGGTTCAGGGTCATATCGGTGACGGTGCCAACCTTCACCCCCGCCAGCCGCACGTCAGACCCGACGCTGATCCCCTCCATCGACCGGAAGCTGGCGGTCAACGGATAGCTTTCGGGGGCCGACAGCATCCCCGACCCCTGCGCCGCGTAGACCGCAAAGCCGATGGCCATTACCAGCACCGCCGCCCCGGTCAGAACTTCTGCACGCTCATACGCCATCAGTCAGGCCGCCACGCCTCATAATCCCGCCGCTCAACCGGGTCAGCGCGCCGGATCGACCCGGCTGGCGCATAGGCCGCGACGGTGCCGGTAAGATTTTCCAGGTGCGGCTGTTCCCAGACCTTGTGCTTCAGCGGGGATTTTGTCGGCGGCTCATCCCATGTGTGATGCAGCCAGCCATGCCAATCGGGCGAGACGCGAGACGCCTCCATCTCGCCATTGAAGATCACCCAGCGCCGCTTGCCGTCACTGGTCTGGTAAAACAGGTTCCCCGCATCGTCCTGACCCACCTTCACGCCACGCCGCGCGGTGAAAAGCTGGGTGCCCAGCGTCTGCGTGTTCCACCAGGTCAACATGCGTTTCAGGAAATACATCCGTGGCCTCCGGTTCGGTTGACCCTGATATGGCGGAAAGCCGGGGCGAGGTCTAGGGCCAAGCGGGTTGCAACGGCGGCGCGTTGCCCATCAAAAAGGGCGGACCCGAAGGCCCGCCCGATGGAGTTTCCAGTCAGACTGTCAGGCCTTGACCGGCTCTTTCTTCTTCGTCTCGGTATAGACAAGCATCGGTTTCGCGCCGGAATGAACGGCCTCATCCTTCACCACAACCTCTTCGACGCCGTCCATGCCGGGCAGCTCGAACATCGTGTCCAAGAGGATATCCTCCATGATCGACCGCAATCCCCGCGCGCCGGTCTTGCGCTTGATGGCGCGTTTGGCGATGGCGACCATGGCATCGGGGGTGAAGGTCAGCTTGACCCCCTCAATCTCGAACAGGCGCTGGTACTGCTTGACAAGCGCGTTCTTCGGTTCGGTCAGGATGGTGACAAGTGCCGCCTCATCCAGATCGGTCAGGGTGGCGATCACCGGCAGACGGCCGACAAATTCCGGGATCAGGCCGAATTTCAGCAGGTCTTCCGGCTCCAGTTGCTTGAACAGCTCGCCAACGCTGCGCTCCTCCGGGCCCTTCACGTCGGCGCCAAAGCCAATGCCCGACCCCTTGTTGCGCTGTGCGATGATCTTCTCCAGACCGGAAAAGGCACCGCCGCAGATGAAGAGGATATTCGTCGTGTCAACTTGCAGGAATTCCTGCTGCGGATGCTTGCGGCCGCCCTGCGGCGGAACGCTGGCGACAGTGCCTTCCATGATCTTCAGAAGCGCCTGCTGCACGCCCTCACCCGAGACGTCGCGGGTGATTGAGGGGTTGTCTGATTTGCGCGTGATCTTGTCGACCTCGTCGATGTAGACAATCCCGCGCTGTGCGCGTTCGACGTTGTATTCCGACGCCTGCAGCAGCTTCAGGATGATGTTCTCGACATCTTCTCCCACATAACCCGCTTCGGTCAGCGTGGTGGCATCGGCCATCGTGAACGGCACATCCAGAATCCGCGCCAGCGTCTGTGCCAGCAACGTCTTGCCGCAGCCGGTGGGGCCGATCAGCAGGATGTTCGACTTTGACAGTTCGATATCGGTCTTCGAGGTGTGGTTCAGCCGCTTGTAATGGTTGTGCACCGCGACCGACAAAACCCGCTTGGCGTGGATCTGGCCGATCACATAATCGTCCAGCACCTTGCAGATCTCGCGCGGGGTCGGCACCCCATCGGAGGATTTCAGACCGGTGGTCTTCGTCTCCTCGCGGATGATGTCCATGCACAACTCGACGCATTCATCGCAGATGAAGACCGTTGGCCCCGCGATCAGCTTGCGCACCTCATGCTGGCTTTTGCCGCAGAACGAGCAGTAAAGCGTATTCTTGCTGTCGCCGCCGGAATTGTTCGCCATCCGCAGTCCTCTGAACGCTATCCCTGACTTTGACCGGTCGCGCCGCCCGGGTCCCTGACCAACAAGTCTAAGCCAAGCCCAAAGTCACCACAATCTGAAAATCCCGGCGGGCTGACCGCCGGGAAAAAGGCTTAAACCGGCGTATCTTCCGCCTTGCCGCGGCTTTCCAGGATGCTGTCGATCAGCCCCCAGGCCATGGCATCTTCGGCCGACATGAAGTTGTCCCGCTCCAGCGCGGCTTCAACGGTTTCATAGGTATTGCCGGTGTGACGGACGTAAATCTCATTCAGCCGGCGCTTCAGCTTTTCGGTTTCGCGGGCGTGGATCATGATGTCGGTCGCCTGACCCTGATAGCCGCCGCTGGGTTGGTGGACCATCACGCGAGAGTTCGGCAGGCTGAACCGCATGCCCGGATGCCCCGCCGTCAGCAGCAGTGACCCCATCGACGCTGCCTGCCCGATCACCAGAGTGGAGACCTTGGGCTTGATGTACTGCATCGTGTCATAGATCGACAGACCGCTGGTGACGACGCCACCGGGGCTGTTGATATACATGCTGATTTCCTTGCTCGGGTTTTCCGATTCAAGGAACAGCAGCTGCGCGCAGATCAGGCTGGACATGCCATCATGCACCGGGCCGCCAAGGAAAATGATCCGCTCCTTCAGCATGCGACTGAAGATGTCATAGGCCCGCTCGCCCCGGCTGGTCTGTTCGACGACCATCGGGACAAGGGTATTCATGTAGTGGTCAACGGGATCGCGCATCGGTGCCTGCCTTCGGTATCTCGCGAGGAATATCGCCGGAGTATTGCCAGAGTCTTAGTAGGGCGGAACGGGGGCTGCAAGGGCGGGTCGCGCGAATTCAGCCCGCGCAGTTTCAGAGACGCGCCGCGCCGCTGTTTCTGCCAAAAATGCGCCATGCCAACAAAACCCGCGCCAGCGCCGTGATCAGGCACAAGACGCCGAAGGTCCATGCTGCCGTCACGAACAGGGCCGGGATCAGAGCGATCAGCACGAAGAACCCGATCGTCTCGCTGCCCTCCAGCAAGCCTGCGGTGAAATACAGTGACTTTTCGCCCCGGCTTGTCGTCTCCATGCCGTGTTTGGCGGCCAGGATCGCATAACCCAGGAAGGTGGCACCATTGACATAGAAGGTCAGCAGCAGGAACGCCCCTGCCACCCCATTCAGTGCGGGGTCGCGCAGCACGAAGGCCAGGGGGATTGCGGCATAAAAGACAAAGTCACAGACGATATCCAGATAGCCGCCGAAATCAGTCTTGCCCGAAGCGCGCGCCACCGCCCCATCCAGACCATCCGCCAGTCGGCTGATCAGCAGCGGCAGCACCACCAGGATCCCGGAGTGACCAATCGCCAGAAGCCCAGCCGCCAACAGCCCAAGGCCAAGGCCCACGAAGGTTACTCCATTGGCTGACGCACCGCGCGCCGCCAGCCAGCGCCCACCGCGGTTCATCGGAGGATCAATAACCCCGCGGATCAGACCGTCAAGCATGTTTCCTCCTATGCCTCGGCGCATCTTCGCCGGGGTGGCCCAAGATGAAAAGTCACGTTTCGAAGATGCATTGACACGCGCGCCACCCTGCATGTTTCACTACTTGCTCACCATTGCGCCAGAATTCGGCCCCACTGCTGTGGGAACAGATCAAGCATGTCCTAAAGCGAGAGTATGATGCCTCTGCAAACAACCCTGACCGTTCTGGTGTTCTGCCTGATCCTTGGCGTTCCGGCCTTCGCTTGCAGCGTCCCAAGCGGGGCGAGCGCCATGCAGGCCGAGGTTTTGACCAATCTCAACGCCGAGCGTCGGGCGCAGGGCCTCGCGCCATTGCGGCTGTCGTCCAAGCTGACCAAAGCCGCCCAGGGCCACGCTTGCGACAACGCCAAGCGCCGGTCGATCAGCCACACCTCATCGGACGGCGGCACGCTGAAAACCCGGCTGCGCAAGGCCGGCTATGCGTTTCGCACCGCCGCTGAAAACACCGGTCGCGGCTTTGCCTCGGGGGCGCGCGCGGTGCAGTGGTGGATGAACTCCTCCAAGCACCGCGACAACATCCTCTTGCGCAAAGCGCGTGAGGTGGGCATCGGCATTGCGATCAGCCCGGCACCCGACAGCAAACTGCACTGGATATTGGTCGTCGGCGCCGGTCGGTAACCTTTCAGCGCGCGATCATCAGGTCGGCCCGCAACCCCCCCAGCCGGTCAGACCGCGACAGGCGCAGCGTGCCCCCATGGCTCATCGCGATGTCGGATGCGATGGACAGCCCCAGTCCCACCCCGCCTCCCCGGTTCGGGTCGCGTGACCGGTCCAGGCGGGTGAATGGTCGCAGCGCCTCTTCCCGCTGATCTTCGGGGATGCCGGGGCCGTTGTCTTCCACGCTGATCCGCAAGCTGCGGTCCAGAAACTCCACCCGCACCTCGACTGCGGTGCCATAGCGCTGCGCGTTCGACACCAGGTTCTGCACCGCGCGTTCCACCGCCTGGGGGCGCATTTCAACCGGTTCGGCCCGACCGACCACGTCGGTCAGCCGCACGCCGTCACCCGCCTTGGCCACCGCCCCGCCGACCAGTGCCACCGCGTCTGTCAGGGCCGAGCCTTCCATCGCATCACCCCGCACAAAGGCAAGGAATTCGTCGACCATCCGCTCCATCTGGATGACGTCGGTCTGCAACGCCTCCATCTCGGCATCTTCCGGCATCATCGACAGGCCCAGACGCAGCCTCGTCAAAGGTGTGCGCAGGTCGTGGCTTACTCCGGACAACATCAATGTGCGTTGTTCGATCTGCCGGTCGATCCGCGCCCGCATGTCCATGAACGCGCGCCCTGCCGCCCGCACCTCCAGCGCGCCGCGCGGCCGGTAAGATACCGTGCGCCCCTTGCCGAAATCCTCGGCCGCCTGCGCCAGCTTGGTGATCGGCCGCAGCTGGTTGCGCAGGAACATGTAGGCGATCACGGTCATCAGGACCGAGGTGAAGATCATCAGCACCAGCAACTGATGCGGATTGGTCGCCGACATCCGCCTGCGGCTAAGTTCCGCCTCCATTGGGCCATGCCGGGTGTCAAACCGCAGCGACACGATCCTCTCTTCATCCGTGACATCCGCCGCCACAAGCCCCGGAAGCTGGTCATGCAGCGTCTCGACAATCACACGCCCCGACAGATCCAGCGGCCCGATCCGATCTTGCACTGGCGCATCCGAGCCTGCGGGCAGCGTCAGGGTCACCGCAAGCGCGTCAGCCAGCCGGAAGACGCCGGAACGCGCCGCCTCAACCGTGGGTGCCGCGTCGATTTCCGCCAGAAGAAAGGCCAGATCAATCGCAACCCCTTGCGTCATCTGCCGCGTCACGCCTTCATAGTGACGCTGGATGAATGCGGTCGAGACGACAAGCTGGATCGCGACCACCGGCACGATCAGGATCAGCGCCGCGCGGCCATAAAGACTTCGGGGAAGAACACGTTGCAGGATCGACATCACCGATCAGCTTATGCGGACTGGTCTTTCAAGGGAAGGGCGCAGCGCCCCGGATGGCGATGACGGCCAGCGACCCTCCCCTGCGCCGCCTGACAGCCGCCAACCCCTCCCCCCTGACCGGGACCGGCACGAACACCTATCTGATCGGCGCGACCGACGTTGCCGTGATCGACCCCGGACCTGACCTGCCCGCGCATCTGGACAGGATTTTGGCCGCGGTCGGCCGCGGTCAAAGGATATCGCACATCATCATCACCCATGCCCACCTCGACCACTCCGCCCTGGCCCCACGTCTGGCCGCGATCACGGGTGCCTCCGTCCACGCCTTCGGCTCTGCCCACTCTGGCCGCAGCCCCCGGATGACCGCCCTCGCCCCCCAACTGCCCGCTGCGGGTGAGGGGTTGGATCTTGCGTTTCAACCCACCCATCTCTTTGCGGACGGCGACCGTCTGTCCGGTCCGGACTGGGAGCTTGTCGCCCATCACACCCCCGGCCACCTGGGTGGACACCTGTGCCTGGCGCTTGGCCGGACGCTCTTTTCCGGCGATCACGTCATGGGGTGGTCCACCAGTATCGTAGCACCGCCAGATGGCGACATGGGGGACTACATGGCGTCGCTTGCCAGGCTGCAGATGGGGGAGTGGCACCGTTTCCATCCCGGACATGGGGTCGCGGTGGAGGACCCTGCCAGCCGCCTCGCCGAGCTTGTAACCCACCGCTGGGCGAGAGAGGCCGCAATCCTGGATCAGCTGGGAAGTGGCCCCGACCTCATCTCCCCCCTGACCCGCCGCATCTACCATGACACCTCCCCAGCCCTTCTACCGGCGGAAGAGCGCAACGTCCTTGCCCATCTCATTGATCTTGCGTCAAGAAACCTTGTTTTCGCGACCCCTGCCCTTCACCCCGATGCCCGTTTCACCCGCCTTTGACCCCATCGGCACTTTCCCGGCGTTTGCCCCTTTACGCCCCCAGACGGGCTTGCTATACGGCCCCCGTGTTCCGGCGTAGCTCAGCGGTAGAGCAGTTGACTGTTAATCAATTGGTCGTAGGTTCGATCCCTACCGCCGGAGCCAAAAATCCAAAGGGCCTGACGCTAAAGCGTCAGGCCCTTTGGATTTTCTGCGTCGCCAGAGTATAGAAAATGCCACCGCGTGGGTGGCCTTTCCGGGTTGGCTTTGGCGGACCTATTCAGCCGCTTCCTTTGGCGGTTCGCCTTCCGGACCACCCTCGGCCTTTGGCTTGCGCGGGCTTCGGGCACGGCGGGGACTACGGTCTTCTCGTGCAGATGGTTCCTTGGCGTCACCATCGACGGCTTCGGACGCGGGTGCTTGCGGGGCCGGTGCTTGCGGGGCGGGTGCTTGCGGGGCGCGGGCGCGGGGGGCTTGCTTGCTTGTGGGCTTGGTCACGGATTCAGGCGTGTCGATCAGGCCGGTTTCATCCCCGGCATCCAGTTCGATCACATCCGGCGCCGAGGGCTGTTCCATCGTCGCATAGTCACGCTCATCCCGGTAGTCGCGGGCAAACTCGGGTCGACGATCACCCCGATCTGCCGGACGATCGGCAGCACGGTCCTGCGGCCGGTCATTGCCGCGTTCAGCGGGGCGATCATTCCGGTCGTTCCGGTCGTTGCCCTGCCGTTCGTTGCCCTGCCGGTCGTTGCCCTGCCGATCGCCAACTTGACGGTCACCACCTTGACGGTCACCACCTTGACGATCGTTGCGCTGGCCGTTGTTGCCATTCTGGCCATTTGGGGATGCGCCAGGTTGTCCGCCCGACTGACCGCCATTCTGGCCACCGTTCTGACCACCACTCTGACCATTGCCTTGGCCACCCTGATAACCACCGTTCTGGCTGCCCTGGCCTTGAAACTGCTGCTGGCGTGCCTCTTGTTCGACGGCCATTTCCCGCGTCGCTTCAGCAAGCATGCGGGTATAATGTTCAGCGTGCTGCAGAAAGTTTTCTGCAGCGACCCGGTCGTTCGACAGCTGCGCATCACGCGCAAGCTGTTGATACTTCTCAATTATCTGTTGGGGCGTACCACGAACCTTACCCTCGGGGCCTGAGGAATCAAACACACGGTTGATGATGTTGCCGAGGGTGCGCGGGCGGTTCTGGCTGGAACGCGAGCGTTTCTTCGAAGAGCGCATCTTGTCCTTTGATGGCTTTGGCCTGCGGCCGCCGCCCTGAAAGAGGCAGCAAGGTCATGGTCGCGCAGGGGCTGGCAATACGCACAAGGCCGGGGGTCAACCCCTACCTGCGCTCGTGTCAATAATCACAAGGCCCGCGTGCTGACAAGCAGTATTTGCAAAAACGCAGGTGATTCCGCCGCTTTCAGCCACCAAGACTGTGCGTCCGGGCCAGCGGCTTCACGGCGGTCACGATCCGGTCACGGCCATCCATATCGGGCAGGACGCGAACGGACCCCAACCCGGCGGCTGACAAGAGACCGGCCACGGCAATTCCTTGCGCAGGCCCGATCTCAAGCACGATCCGACCGCCGGGCAGCAAGCGCGACCCTGCCCCGAGCGCGATCTTGCGGTAGGCGGCTAGCCCGTCGCCCCCGGGCGTCAGTGCCAGATGCGGCTCCCAGTTGCGCACGTCCGGGGCAAGACCCGCCATCTCATCTGCCGCAATATAGGGCGGGTTGGACACGATCAGATCAAACTGCCCGGCCACCGCCGAAAGCCAGTCGGACTGCAGGAACCGCGCCCGATCCGCCAGTCCAAGGCTGCGCGCATTGTTTTCCGCAACCGCAAGGGCTGCGACAGAGGCATCGACGCCAACGCCGCGGGCCAAGGGCATATGCTTCAGGCAGGACAACAGGATGCAGCCGGTGCCGGTGCCGAGGTCAAGAAGCTTCTGGAACGGCCGGGACAACGCCTCGGCCACCAACGTTTCAGTCTCGGGCCGCGGGTCCAGCGTGTCGCGCGTCACCTGAAACTCCTGCCCCCAGAACAGGCGGCGGCCGATGATCTGCGCCACGGGCTGTCGCGCAATTCGGGCAACAAGCGCCGCCTCGTAGACGATCGCCTGCGGCTCCGTCATCTCGTCGTGAAGGTGCAGGGTCAACCGGTCTGCGCCAACCCCCAGCGCATGGGCCAGAAGGACCCGCGCGTCGCGCCCTGCCCCGTCAATCCCGGCGGAGGCAAGCCGGTCGACCGCACCGATGAGCGCAGCCTGTGCGATCACCCCTCCATCTCCGCAAGCTTGTCTGCCTGGTCCTGCGCGGTCAGCGCGTCGATGATTTCGGTAAGGTCGCCTGCCATGATCTGGGGCAGCGCATAAAGTGTCAGGTTGATGCGGTGATCTGTCATCCGGCCTTGAGGAAAGTTGTAGGTGCGGATGCGTTCGGACCGGTCGCCTGAGCCAACCTGAGACTTCCGGTCCGCAGCGCGGGCGTTGTGGACCCTGTCACGCTCTGCCTCATAAAGCCGCGACCGCAAGACCTGCATCGCGATTTCCTTGTTGCGGTGCTGTGACTTCTCGGCGCTCGTGACGATGATCCCGGTTGGCAGGTGGGTGATCCGCACCGCCGAATCCGTGGTGTTCACATGCTGCCCGCCGGCCCCCGAGGCGCGCATCGTGTCAATCCGGATGTCGCTGGCGGGGATCGAGATATCCACCTCTTCCGCCTCGGGCAGCACGGCCACCGTCGCGGCCGAGGTATGGACCCTGCCCTGCGCTTCGGTTTCCGGCACGCGCTGCACGCGGTGAACGCCGGATTCGTACTTCAACCTTGCAAAGACTCCGTCACCGCTGACCAGCGCCACCAACTCCTTCAAGCCGCCAAGATCGCTGGCCTGCTCTTCCAGCACCTCCCAGCGCCAGCCCATCTTTTCGGCGTGTCGCTGATACATCCGCGCAAGGTCGGCCGCGAAAAGCGCCGCCTCATCCCCCCCCGTGCCGGGGCGGATTTCCACGATCGCCGGGCGCGCATCGGCGGCGTCCTTTGGCAAAAGAGCAAGGCGCAGCGCCTGTTCCATCTGTGGGATGCGCGCACGCAGGGTGGGAATCTCTTCCTCGGCCAGCGCCTTCATTTCGGGGTCGGCCAGCATCGCCTCCGCCTCGGCCAGATCGGTCAGCGCCTGACGATAGGCGGCGATTTCTTCGGCGACGGGTTTGAGGTCAGAGTATTCCTTACTGATCCGCGCGATTTCGCCATGGGCGGCTCCGGCATGCAACTGCGCTTCGAGATACTCGAAACGCTGGGTGATCTGGGCGAGTTTGTCTAAGGGAACCATCAGGCGTGGGTTTGGCGCTTATCAAGGGACTGGTCAAGGGTGGCTGGCCGCCGGGGCGCTGCCCCGGGCCCCGGAGTATTCTTCAAAAGAGCAAAACTACAGCCGCGCAAGCCAGTCTGTCAGCCGGGCTGCGTTCACGCCCATATCCTCGGATCCGAAGCGCAGGCGCGAGTGGACGAAAAGGCCATCAGGGCGCACCTCTGCCGTGGTGTAGTCAGGAAAGCCCCATAGCGCGCTCCGGGTGATCCAGGTGATCCGCCCCTCCTCCACGCTGCCGGCCAGCCGCATCGTGCGCGGGGTGTCCATGGCCAGCGCATCCAGCCGGGCGAGCAGATCAGCCGGCGCGCCTTTGGCCAGCGACAGGCGCAGTGCGGCTGAACCCCGCCTGGGCTGCACCGCGTCCCATGGCCCATCGACTGTGGGAGAGACGTGCCATTTCGCCGGATCAGAGGGCGCCGTCCGCACATAGGCGACAAAGCCCATCAGGGTTGCGGCGATCAGCAGAAGGGGAAAGGTCATGTGCCGTCTCACCTTTGCGTTCGTGCCCAATGATAAAGGCAGATCAGTTCATATGCCACATGCGCCCCGGCAATCGCCGTGGCGCCAGTGGTGTCATAGGGGGGCGACACTTCGACCACATCGCCGCCGACGATGTTGATCCCCGCCAGATCACGCAAGGCTGCCGCTGCCTGCCAACTGTGCAAGCCGCCCCAGACCGGTGTCCCGGTACCTGGTGCAGCCGATGGGTCAAGGCAATCAATGTCAAAGGTCACATAGGTGGGTTGATCGCCTACAATGTCCTTGGCCTTGGCCACGGCGGCGGCCACGCCTTTTTCATGCACCTCGCGCGCGTCGATGACATGGACGCCAAGATAATCCTCGGTCGTGGTGCGGATGCCGATCTGAACCGAGCGTTCGGGGTCGACGATCCCGGTCTTGACCGCCTTGTAAAGCATGGTGCCATGGTCGATGCGGGTCAGGTCATCATCGGGCCAGAGGTCGGAATGGGCATCGAAATGGATCACGCCAAGCGGGCCGTACTTTTCGGCATAGGCCCTCAGGATCGGAAAGGTGATGTAATGGTCACCGCCCAAGGTGACGGTGCCTGCCCCGCTGGCCAGAATGGTGCGGATATGGGCAGTGAGGGTGTCGGGAAAGTCCGACGCCCTGGCGTAGTCAAAGGCGCAATCGCCGTAGTCGATGACGCTCATGTCCTCCAGCGGGTTGGTCGGCCAGCCATGGGGCGGATCATAAGGCATCAACGCCGATGCCTCACGGATCGCGCGCGGGCCAAAGCGCGTGCCGGCGCGGTGGGTGACCGCCTGATCGAACGGCACGCCGGTAATCGCAAGATCAACCCCGGTCAGGTCTTTGGTGTAGGTCCGCCGCAGAAAGCTGGTTGCTCCGCCGAACGCGTTTTCAAAGGCATAGCCGCGCAGCCCCTTGCGGGTGAAGGCGGTGTCAACTTCGGTTTTGGCATCTTCCAGGGCCATGGGGTCCCCCTTCGCAAGCGCTATCATTCAGGGACCGGAGACCGCGCTGATCCGTCACCGCGCAGGTGTAAGGACAGGGTCACCGGTGTCAAGCCAAGGCATAGCCGGGCACGCGACCTTTGGACACCTCTCGCGGCCCATCGCCGTCAAACCGTGTTCGTCGCCGACGGCAAAACTGCGGCCGGTGCCGTGCGACCCGTCAATAAAGCCGCTGCTTTGCCTTGCTGATCTGAAAGCCGTGACCTTCCCCATTCGTGCAGGTCATTCCGGTCATGGCCGACACGCAAGAGATCCCGCCCAGCGACACTGCCTCACCGTAAGGCAGGACACCAGCCCCTTGACCAACGATTGCATCGGACACACAGGCGAGCATGCCCTTGCCGGTGTCATTCACCGCAAAGGAACTTCCCCAGTCGAATTCGCACCCCGCCGGGCGCGTTGTGTAACTTGGGGTCAGCGCGCTCATATCACAGCGCGCCGAGGTTCCCTGGGCATCCGAATAGATTGCACATTGGATATTGCCCGTGGGTGATCGGAACTCGACGAAATCCGCTGCGGCAGGGCTGGCGATGAGGAGAAGGAAAAGCGTGACTTTCAAAGCAATCTCCCAAAAGGATAAGGGGTGGGCCATGATCGAACCGTAGCGCGTCGCCGACCATCCAGCCAGTTTTCAATTGGCCTGTTCTGATGCCCTCTGTCGCGCGTCCTGCCCTTGCCTATTTCCTGCCCGTGTTCGCGGTGGCCTTCGGTCTGGGTGCTGCCCGCCAGATGCTGGTGGCACCGATCACCGGACCCCTTGTCGCCGTGGCGCTTGAGGTTCCGGTGATCCTGATCCTGTCCTGGTGGGTTGCCGGGCGCGTCTTGCGTCGCTGGCCCCTGCCCCTGCCGGGCCGTCTGGCGATGGGCGCGTTGGCCTTTGCCCTCCTGATGCTGACCGAACTGGGGCTGGCGCTGGCCTTTGGCCAGACGCCTCGCCAATTCCTGACCGCGATGACCACTTTGGCCGGGACGCTTGGGCTGGCCGGACAGATGGGCTTTGCGTTGATCCCGGCCCTGCACCGTCACCCGGCGGGCTGAGCCCTCTCGACCAGACGGGCGAAAAAGCTGGCCCCGACCGGTGCTGCGGCATCATTGAAATCATATGCAGCGTGATGCAGCCCCGCCCCCGGCCCGGTGCCGAGGAACAGATAGGCGCCGGGCCGCGCCTCAAGCATATAGCTGAAATCCTCGGATCCCATTTCGCGGTTCGCGCGGGCGTCGACGGCCTCGGCCCCGACCACTTCACGCGCGACGTCTGCGGCGAAATCCGTCTCGTCGTCATGGTTGATCGTGGCCGGGTAGCCCCAGTCGTAATCCACCCGCGCGGTCACGCCATAGGCGGTCGCATGTCCTTCCACGATCTCGTGGAACCGCTTTTTCAGCAACGCCCGGACGTCTGGCTTGAAACAGCGGATCGTGGCGCAAAACATGGCCTCTTCGGGGATGATGTTGCTGGCTGTCCCGGTGTGGATCTGCGTGACGCTGATCACCGCCTCGTCCAGCGCATAAACGTTGCGTGGAATGATGGTCTGAATCGCCTGCACCATGCCCACCACGGCTACAACCGGGTCAACACAGTCATGCGGGGTGGCGCCATGACCACCCTTGCCGGTGATGTAGACGAAGGCTGTGTCCACCGATGCCATCAACGGCCCCGGCGTGGTGGTGAAATGACCAAACTCCACGTTCGGCGCATTGTGGATGCCGTAGACCTGCGCGATGTCGAACCGGTCCATTATGCCTTCCTGCACCATGACCTGGCCGCCGCCGCCGTCTTCTTCCGCCGGCTGGAAGATCAACGCCACGGTGCCTGCGAAATTCCGCGTCTCGGCCAGATACTTTGCCGCCCCCAGCAGCATCGTCACGTGTCCGTCATGGCCGCAGGCATGCATCTTGCCGAGCACCGTGCTGGCATAGGGCGCACCCGTGATCTCCATGATCGGCAGCGCGTCCATGTCAGCGCGAAGACCGATCACCGGGCCCGCGGCACGGCCCTTGATCAGCGCGACTATTCCGGTCTTGGCGATGCCCTCATGGATCTCGTCCACCCCCATCTCGCGCAGGCGCGCAACGATGTAGGCCGCCGTCGCATGACATTCGAAGGCCAGCTCAGGATGCATGTGCAAATGCTGACGCCACTCCTTCATTTCCTCGGCATATGAGGCGATTCTGTTCAGGACGGGCATCTTCGGCTTCCTCTCAGGGTCGGACTTGCGGCTTTGATCAAATCCGAAATTCCGGACGACCGCAATCGCGATACCTGATACCCAACGGAGACAGTCCGTAACTTTTCCGCGTCCAGTTTCGCCTCCACTACGACGAAGTGGCTGCATTTTGGTCTTTCTGGTGTATTGTTAACCCATATTTAACCGAGAGGACGTTGGATGACTTCGCTGATCCGCATTATGACCATTTTGATAGCCACAACCAGCATTGCTCAGGCTGGTGGCCCGGCGGTCGTCGCGTCTGATCCCGCACCCGTCGCCGCCCCCCCGGCTGCGGCGCATGACTGGTCCGGCTTTTACGGCGGCCTTGGGTATGGGTCGGCATCTGGGTCGATCGACTTTTCGGACCCGTTCTAAGATCTGACGTCCGGCAACACGGCATCTGTTTTCGCCGGGTACCTGATGCAGCGCGGGCCGCTGGTGTTCGGGGGAGAATTTGCCGTCGGGAAGGGCAACGACCTATACATCGTGACCGACCCTGCCTACACCGCTGAAGAGGTGGGGCTTATCGTCGACGTGAAAGCCAAGGCCGGTTATGCCGCGAACCGGGCACTATTCTACGGCGTCCTGGGATATTCCCGGGTTGAATGGACGATTGACAGCGCGACCCTTGACGATTTTACGAACGACGGCTTTGCCTACGGTATTGGCGTCGACTTTGCTGCCACCAATCAGCTGACCGTGGGCCTTGAGTATCTGTCGCGCGACACGTCGGGCGACTCCTACATCGCAAACGACGACTCTGAGATCAATCTTGATACCTTGTCGCTGCGGGTCGGCTATCAATTCTGAAAACAACCGGGCGTGACACCGCCCGCTAAACCCCTAGACTGCGCCGGGACTTCCATTCCCGGCGCAAGGCTATCATGACCCCCGACACGCTTCCCCCTTCCGGCCTTGACCGCCTGCTTGCCATCATGGCCGCCCTGCGCGACCCCGCCAGCGGCTGCCCTTGGGATATCGTGCAGACCTTCGCCACCATTGCCCCCTACACCCTTGAAGAAGCGCACGAGGTGGCCGACGCCATCGTCCGTGCCGATTGGGGTGACCTGAAGGGCGAACTGGGCGACCTGCTCTTCCAGACCGTCTACCATGCCCAGATCGCGGCCGAGGCCGGGCATTTCACCTTCGCCGATGTTGTCACCAGCATTTCCGAGAAGATGATTGCCCGCCACCCGCATGTCTTCGGCACCGACAGCCGCGACAAGACCGCCGACCAGCAGACCCGGGATTGGGAGAGCGCAAAGGCAAGGGAGCGGGGGGCAGCTACGTCCGGCGCGCGCACGCTTGATGGCGTGGCCCTCGCCCTGCCCGCCCTCACCCGCGCGGTGAAGCTGCAAAACCGCGCCGCGCGGGTTGGCTTTGACTGGCCCTCCACTGATCAGGTCCTCGACAAACTGATCGAGGAATCGCGTGAGGTGGTCGAAGCGCGCGACACCCTGACCCACAGTGAGCTGACCGAAGAAATCGGCGATCTTTTCTTCGTCATGGCCAACCTTGCCCGCCACTTGAAAGTTGACCCCGAAGCCGCCCTGCGCGCCGCCAACCAGAAATTCACCCGCCGCTTTGCGCGGATCGAAGACTGGCTGGCCGAAGCAGGACTGGCCCCAGCCGACAGCAATCTGGATCAGATGGACACCTTGTGGAACCGCGCCAAGGCGGAAGAAAAATCCTCCAAGGTCTGAACAGGGTTCTGCCCCATCCTTGCAAGACGGCCGCTTCCCTGTTTGTGGGAAAGGCGGCTGACAGCATGGAGCGTCCACCACTCTGCCCTTCACCCCCGCGACATATCGCCGACAAAATCACTCAACCTATTGACCCAAGCAAAACAGTCAGGTTTATGTCGCCCATAAACCCGACAAAAGGAGTCAGCCATGCTGCGCCTCACCACCCTCGCCCTTCTTGCCTGCACCACCCCGGTTCTGGCCCAGGAAATCAACGTCTATTCCCACCGCCAGCCCGAACTGATCCAGCCCCTGGTCGATGCCTTCACGGCTGAGACGGGTATCAAGGTCAACGTGGCCTTCGTGGACAAGGGCATGGCTGAACGACTGGTGGCCGAAGGTGACCGCTCCCCCGCTGACCTGGTCCTCACCGTCGACATTGCCCGCCTGATGGAGATCGTGAATGCCGGCGTCACCCAGCCCGTCCAGTCCGACGTGCTGGAGGCAAACATCCCCGACACCCTGCGCGACCCTAACGACCAATGGTTCGGCCTGACCGCCCGTGCGCGGATCGTCTACGCCTCCAAGGACCGCGTCCAGCCGGGTGAGGTGACCACCTACGAAGACCTGGCTTCCGACAAGTGGAAAGGCCGGATCTGCACCCGCTCGGGCCTGAATGACTACAACATCGCCCTTCTCGGCGCGGTCATCGCGCATCATGGCGAAGAGGCCGCAACCGCCTGGACCGAAGGCCTGAAAGCCAACCTCGCCCGGAAACCCGACGGCGGTGACCGTGATCAGGTCAAGGCGATCGCGGCAGGGGAATGTGACATCGCCATCGGCAACACCTATTACATGGGCCAGATGCTTGCCGACCCGGAACAGGTTCCGGCTGCGGAAGCGGTGACCATCGTGTTCCCGACCTTCGAAGGAGGCGGCACGCACCTGAACATCTCGGGCGTGGCGATGACCAAATCCGCCCCGAACAAGGAAAGCGCGCTTGCCTTCATGGAATGGCTGTCCGGCGACGCGGCCCAGAAGATCTATGCCGAAACGAACCACGAATATCCGGTGAAACCCGGCGTCGAACGCTCGGCCCTTGTCGCCTCCTGGGGTGAATTCACGCCCGACGCCAAACCCCTCGCCGAAATCGCCGCCCAACGCCCGGCTGCGGTGAAGATCATGGAAACGGTCAACTTCGACGGCTGACCCCCATCCGGCCCGCCCCGCGTCAGGGCGGGCCACCCTCCCTCTGGACAAATCCCGCCCGCCACCGTCTCCTTCGCCCAAAAGGAGTCGCCCATGCCGCGCAAGATCATCATCGACACCGACCCCGGCCAGGACGACGCCGTCGCCATCCTCCTCGCCCTCGCCAGCCCTGAGCTTGAGGTTCTTTCCCTCACCGCCGTTGCCGGCAACGTTCCCCTTGCCCTCACCCAGAAGAACGCCCGCATCATCGTGGAACTGGCCGGGAAGGAGACCCCGGTTTTTGCCGGCTGCGACGCGCCCCTCACCCGCAAACTTGTCACGGCCGAGCATGTCCACGGCAAGACCGGCCTTGACGGCATCCCCCTGCCCGACCCCACCCATCCGCTGCAGCCCCAGCACGCCGTGGACCACATCATCGACACGCTGCGCGCCCATCCCCCCGGCACCATCACCCTTTGCCCCCTCGGCCCCCTCACCAACATCGCCACCGCCTTCCAGCGCGCCCCCGACATCATCCCCCGCGTGGCCGAGATCGTGCTGATGGGCGGCGGCTGTTTCGAGGGCGGCAACATCACCCCCGCGGCCGAGTTCAACATCTACGTCGACCCCGAAGCCGCGGATATCGTGTTCAAATCCGGCGTGCCCCTCGTCGTCATGCCCCTCGATGTCACGCACAAGGCCCTCACCTCCCGCGAGTGGGTCGAGGGGATGCGCGCCCTCGGCACCCAGGTGACCCGTGCCGTCGCCTCCTGGACCGATTTCTTCGAACGCTTCGACACCGCCAAATACGGCAGCGACGGCGCCCCCCTGCACGACCCCTGCGTGATCGCCTACCTTTTGGAGCCGTCCCTCTTCACCGGCCGCCACATCAATGTGGAAATCGAGACGGGAAGCGCCCTCACCCTCGGCATGACCGTCGCCGACTGGTGGCGCGTGACAGGCCGCGAGCCGAACGCGATGTTCATGGGAGGCGTGGACCGGGACGGGTTCTACCGGCTTTTGACGGAGCGGTTGGGGAGGTTGTGAGGGGCGCGGCCACTTAGCCACAAAGCGTGTTTCACAAGGTGCTGCCGGTCAAGGAATAGCATCATCGCAATCAATTAGAAGTTTCATGTTGGCAAGAGCTGTATACAGCACATAACTCACATAGTGGTCGTCCAACGGGATTACTTGCGAGCCTTGGCCGTGGCCGGAGGTCTTGTTGCGAACGGTAGGGACGCCGGATTCAAGCATAGTACGCAATGCCCCAAAATGCGTCTGCATGAAATTTGGCATAAGTCCATTGCTCAGGCACGCGGATATAAGCTTTGCGGCGGTGTCATTGGGCTGATAAGACCAGCCACGTTTTGCCAGAATTGCTTTCATCGTGCTCTCGAAAGCTTTCAGTGCCTCTACAACAGCGCCCTTATTGTCTCCAGATCGGAATTTTGCGAACGCCTCCAGCGCCTCTTGTTCTGCGCCGTGGTAAATTTTTCTCTTCGAAAGCAGAGCAAGTGTCGGCTTCAATATCTCTGCATGTAAAGCCCGCGAGTCAACACGAATGATAGTGTTTTCGACGAACTCATAGCCAAGACCCGCCTCGCGAAAGCGATGGTTTAGCTCCTCCAGCAAGTCTTTCTTGACTGATTGGGACAACTGCCTGTTGGTTGCAACCAGTTTTCCGAATACTTCGGCACAATCAAGAAACTCATCGGTCGTGCACTTTGCTATAAAGTCTATTAATTCAGAGACATTCTCCCTTGGGTAACTCACAAGTGAGTCTTTGCCATACTCTCGGCGAAGCATCGCAACAATTGCCTCAAAGTCTCCGTAGTTTAACTGAAAACTCTGGGACGCCGAATTGCTGCTTTTTGCCTCCTTGTAAGCCTCGCCGAACATCTGTTTAAGCTGTGAACGAATGGATGATGGAATATCATCATAGCTGAAGACATCGTTCTTCGCACGCTCAAGGGCGGCCTTTCTCTTCGAATAAAGATCAAATATCGGCATGACCTGACCCACAACTTTCCAGAATCCTTTCTACTTTGCAGAGCAAAGTCAAGGACTGCCAGAAAGCCCCCTTCTAAGCTAATACAATCACCCCCACCGGCAACCACAGCGTCCTGCTCCCCGCCGGGAACTCCAGCCACTCCGCTTGGCGCAAATACCACGCCCTTGCAGCCTCGTCCTTCGCCTGCACCAGCACCGCCGCGATGCCGATGCTCTGGGCGGCCCCCGCGATCCTGCGCAGGGCGTCGGCCAGAAGGCTCGCGCCAAGGCCCTGCCCGCCATACTCCCGGTCCACCGCCAGCCGCCCGATGATCGACACCGGCACCGAATCCGGTGCGTTCCGGCGCAGCTTTCCCGGTGCGGCCTCGCGCTGCACCGCCCCGGCGGACAGGCAGTAATACCCCGCCACCCGCGCGCTATCGCAGACGACATAGGTCCGCGAGAACCGGCTTTCGTTCTTCACCGCCCGCTCCCGCAGCCAGTCGTTCAGGACCGGCACCCCGCAGTCGAACTGGGACAGGTCATGCGCCGCCGTGATCGGATGCGGGGCCGTCAGCTTCGGCAGGTTCACGCCTCCCAGACCGGCTTCCGCGTCATCAGGCGTTTCAGCTTCGGCCCCGGCGCGGGTGGATTGTCCAGCGCCTGGACAAAGGCGTCATAGGCCCCGGTTTCCAGCACGAATAGCCGTTGGTCCAAGAGCACATCAATCGCCTGCCGCCGCGCCGTGTCGATCATGAACTCGGTCCTGGTCTTGCCCAGCATCGCCGCCGCCTCGTCGATCAAGGCACGGGTATTGCTCTCGATGCGCAAGTTGATGGTCCCCTTGTCCGAGGGTTGCGAATCGAAGGGCGCGGGAGATTCAGCGAAGGCATATGGTTTTGTCATTCGGGAAAGGTATGTCATCTGTATCTACGTTGTCAATACTGATGGTTGCACTCTACTTGTTGGGACTCCCTTAACCACCCCCTTAACAAACCCCTAACGCCCACGCGCAACCCCTTACTGCCAAACCATAATCCGAAAATGTCTACCGTGGACAGCCGGAGTCCTTTGCGGCCCCCACCTCACCCCAGCGGCAGCACCACCGAGAACCGGCTCCCCTCGCCCACCACGCTCTCCACCCGCAGCCAGCCCCGGTGGCGGCTCACGATGTGCTTCACGATGGCCAGCCCCAGCCCCGTCCCCCCCATCTCGCGGGAGCGGTGGCTATCCACCCGGTAGAACCGCTCCGTCAGCCGCGGCAGGTGGACCGGGTCGATCCCCTCGCCCTCGTCCGCGACCTCCACCCGGAGCGCCGGCCCCCGCACCGTCTCCTCGCGCGACAGGGTCACCCGCACCACCTGCCCCTCGACCCCGTATTTCAGCGCGTTCTCGATCAGGTTGGTGAAGACCTGGGTCAGCTGGTCCGCATCCCCCGGCACCACGCCCCCTTCCCCCTCTAGCACGACGCGGTCGCCGGTCCGCTCGGCCAGGGTGCGCAGGCTGG
>JANPJU010000012.1:0-10196 GCA_031425675.1 Paracoccaceae bacterium
CCACGCGCTGAACAAGGTCTTGAAGGACATGGTGGTGCGGTCCCAGCAGATGATGGGCCGCGATGCCCGCTATGTGCCGGGCTGGGACTGCCACGGTCTGCCGATCGAGTGGAAGATCGAGGAGCAATACCGCGCCAAGGGGTTGAACAAGGACGACGTGGACATCGTCGACTTCCGCCAGGAATGCCGCCACTTTGCCGAAGGCTGGATCGGTGTGCAGCGTGAGGAGTTCAAGCGCCTGGGCGTCACCGGCGCCTGGGACCGGCCCTATCTGACGATGGACTACCACGCCGAAGCGGTGATCGCCGGGGAGTTCATGAAGTTCCTGATGAACGGGTCGCTCTATCAGGGCTCGAAGCCGGTGATGTGGTCGCCGGTGGAGAAGACCGCGCTCGCCGAGGCGGAGGTGGAGTATCACGACCATACCAGCCATCAGGTTTGGGTGCGGTTTAGGGTGGTGGACGTTGGGCCTGGCCTTTCCTTTGGGACTGACGCCGACTCTCCAACACCACTAAGCTCGCCAACTGCGCAGGACTTCTTCCCGGAATCCGATGCGCTAAAAGAAAGTTCGGTGCTAATATGGACAACGACACCTTGGACCGTCCCCCAGAACCGTGCTGTCGCATTCAATCCGGGTATCACTTACTGCCTCTATCGACTTAATAAAGTTGCAGAGGGGAGTCCTGCGAAAGCTGGCGAAGCCGTTGTCGTCGCACGCAATTTAGCGAAGGGTGTGTTCGAACAGGCCAAAGTCACAAGCTATGATGAGGTATGTATCGTCAGCTTCGGTGAAGATACGAAGGTTAGCCTCGCCCACCCCTTCCGCGGCATCGAAGGCGGCAACGGCGAGTGGGACTATGACGTCCCGATGCTCCCCGGCGACCATGTCACTGATGACGCGGGCACCGGGTTCGTCCACACCGCCCCCAGCCACGGCGATGACGACTATCAGATGGGCGTCAAGTTCGGCCTGCCGATGACCTACAACGTCGAGGCGGATGGCTCTTACCGCCCAGACCTGCCCTTGTTCGGCGGGCAGCACATCATCCTGCCCGATGGCAAGGAAGGCCCCGCGAACGTCAGCGTCATCAAGCAACTCGCCTATTCCGGTGCGCTTTTTGCCAAGGGAAAGCTCAAGCATTCCTACCCGCATTCCTGGCGGTCGAAGGCCCCGGTGATCTACCGCAACACGCCGCAGTGGTTTGTTGCCATCGACAAGACGCTGGATGACGGCATGTCCACCTACGGCGACACGATCCGCAGTCGCGCGCTGAACTCGATCAACCAGTTGGTAACATGGACCCCGGCGACGGGGCGCAATCGCCTCCACTCGATGATCGAGGCGCGCCCAGATTGGGTGCTGTCGCGCCAGCGCGCGTGGGGCGTGCCGCTGACGGCATTCGTGAAGAAAGGGGCCAAGCCGACCGATCCGGATTTCCTTCTGCGCAACGCGGACGTCAACGCCCGTATCGTGGCAGTGTTCGAGGCGGAAAGCGCCGATGTCTGGTTTGTGCAAGGATTCAAGGAACGGGTGCTGGAAGGCATCGTGAATCCGTCCGAATACATCAAAGTCGATGACGTGCTGGACGTGTGGTTCGATAGCGGCTCCACGCACGCTTTCGTCCTGCGCGACCGTGAGGATGGCAGCCCGGACGGTATGGCCGACCTGTATCTTGAGGGCACCGACCAGCATCGCGGTTGGTTCCATTCCTCAATGCTGCAGGCCTGCGGCACCAAGGGCCGCGCACCTTACCGGGGCGTGCTGACCCACGGCTTCACGCTGGACGAGAAGGGCATGAAGATGTCCAAGTCCCTCGGCAACACCACTGCACCCCAGACTGTCATTGACGAATACGGCGCCGATATCCTGCGGCTTTGGGTGGCGCAGTCGGACTACACCGTTGACCTGCGCATTGGACGCGAGATCCTGAAAGGTGTGGCCGACAGCTACCGCCGGCTGCGCAACACCATGCGATACATGCTGGGCGCGTTGCAGGGCTTTACCGAGGCCGAAAGGGTGGACCCCGCGCAGATGCCAGAGCTGGAACGCTGGGTGCTGCACCGGCTGGCCGAACTCGACGCCGAAGTGCGCGCAGGTTATGCCAAGTATGATTTCCAGGGCGTGTTCCAGAAGCTGTTCTCCTTCGCCACGACGGACCTGTCGGCGGTCTATTTCGACATCCGGAAGGACACCCTTTACTGCGACGCAGCCACCAGCCTGCGCCGCCGGGCTTGCCGGACGGTGCTCGACATCCTCTTCCACCGCTTGACCACCTGGCTGGCCCCGGTGCTGGTCTTCACGATGGAGGAAGTCTGGCTGGAACGGTTCCCGGGCGAAGAAAGCTCGGTCCACCTGCTGGATTTCCCTGAAACGCCAGTGGCCTGGCTTGATCAGGCGCTGGAGGAGAAGTGGGACGCGCTCCGCGACGCGCGCCGCGTGGTGACCGGCGCGCTGGAGGTGCAACGGACGGCGAAGGTCATCGGCTCCAGTCTGGAGGCCGCGCCCGAGGTCTTTGTCAGCCCGACGTTGGCAGAGGTGCTGAATGGAGTCGACTTTGCCGAACTTTGCATCACGTCTGGCCTGAAACTGTCGACGACGGCAGCCCCGACCAGCGCGTTTGCACTTGCCGACGTGCCCGGCGTAGCAGTCCTGTTCCACCCGGCCCAAGGCCAGAAATGCGAACGCTGCTGGAAGGTTTTGCCGGACGTGGGCACGCACAAGCATCCCGGCACCTGTCAGCGCTGTTCAGATGCGCTGGGGTGATGGCAGCCTCCGGCCACCAGTCGCGGGCGGTGGTGGCCACCCCTTTCCGGCCGGTGACGCTGGTGGAAGATGGCGGCCTGCTGATCCGGCTGGACTGGCGGGCGGACCCTAGTGCTGGTCCAACGGGGAATACTCCGCTGCTGGGCGAGGCAGCTCGGCAAATTGCGGCCTACTTCGACCGGCGGCTGGTCCGGTTTGACCTGCCCTTCCACTGGGGCGCGGGCCTGCAAGCCGCCGTGCGGCGGGCGATGGCAGATATTCCTTTGGGCGAGACGCGGACTTACGGACAGCTTGCAAAGCTGGTCGGTGCCATGGCGCAAGGCGTGGGGCAAGCCTGTGGTGCGAACCCGCTGCCGATCTTGATCCCCTGTCACCGCGTCACCGGAACCGACTGGTTCGGCGGTTTCTCTGCGCCCGGCGGCGTTGAGACGAAGGCCGCCCTCCTCCGCCACGAGGGGGCGCTATTGTTGTGACCGAGGCGGTGCGGGCGGCCATCCTTGACCTTGCGTTGGCCCGGGGGCGGGGCAAGTCGCTTTGCCCGTCTGACGTGGCAAAGGCCCTTGCGGCAGATTGGCGGCCCCTGATGCCACTGGTGCGGGCCGTTGCGGCAGACATGCCCGAGATCATGGCCACCCAGCGCAAAGCCGAGGTTGACCCACTGACCGCGCGTGGCGCAATCCGGCTGCAACTGCGCTGAGCTTACCGAAACTGGCACTCTGGACTTACCCGCCGCCTTGCGCCTGATCGGCCAGGAGCATAGCCAGATGTAACGGTTTCATGACGGGTGCCCTTTGACCCTTGGCGTCTTCCTGGCAGTTCTTGGTGCAGCGTTCCTGCATGCCTTGTGGAATGCGCTGATCAAACTGGGGACGTCGAAAGTCGGCGCAATGGTCATCCTGTCGATTGTCGAGGTGCCGATCGGCTTGGCCGTCATCAGCGTGGCGGCCCCGATCGACCCGGCCGCCATCCCTTGGGTCATTGCCGCGGGCTGCACGCATTTTGCTTACAAGTTCTTCCTGACCTACGCCTATGACCGGGGCGACCTGTCCCGCGTCTACCCCATCGCGCGGGGGGCCGCGCCCATGGTGGTCGCGCTGGTGGGGGCGGCGTTCCTGGCCGACGCGGTCAGCGGGCAGGAATATGCGGCGATTGCGGTGCTTGCGGCCGGCATCCTCTTGATGGCGCGGGGGGTGTTCACCAGCGGTGAGGATCGCAAGCTTCTGCCCTTCGCGCTTGGCTCGGCTGCGGCCACAGCCACCTACACGCTGATCGACGGGATGGGCGCGCGGGTGTCAGGTGCGCCGGCGGCTTATGTGGCCTGGGTCTTCGTGGCGGACGGCACCTTCTTCACGCTTGGGATGCTTGCGTTGCGGGGGTGGGGCGTGATCCCGCGCGACGGCCACGCCTGGCGGATGGGGGCCTTTGCCTCGGCCGCGAGCTATGGGGCCTATGCGGTGTCGATCTGGGCAATGACGCTGGCCCCGATTGCCGTGGTGGCGGCGCTGCGCGAGACGTCCATCCTGTTTGCCGTGCTGATCGGCTGGCTGGTGTTCGGCGAAAAGATGACGGGAGAGAAGGCTCTAGCCTCCATCGTGATTGTCGCGGGGGTGATGCTGACGCGGCTGTGAGGGGGCAGCTCGTCGTGCGACTGCGTCTTCTCCTCGCACGTCGCTCCGGAGCGAGGAGTGTCGAAGACATCGACGAGCGTCCTGTCAGCGCACCCGGCGGATGCCTTCCGGCACCACCTGCTGCACGATCCCGGCCAGGACAAGGTAAAGCGACGTCAGCACCAGCAGCCACTTCGCGACCGGTCCTTCATTGAAATCCCACCATGCCGACCAAGCCGCCAGAATGATCCACCCGATGGTGATGGCCAGCGACAGGGTGTTCCAGCGCTGGGTGCGGGTGGGGTGCACGAACTTGAGATTGGTAAACATCGTCACAGACAGCAGTATGACCACCAAAAGGATGACCATTTCGCCGGGTTTGGTCGCGAAAAGCACCAGAACCACCATGTTCCAGCAGGCTGGAAAGCCCGCAAAGGACTTGTCCTTGGTCTTCATTCGGGTATCGGCAAAATAGACGACCGATCCGTAGCAGATCACGATGATCGCCAGCCAGCCCGTCCAGCCCGGCAGCAGACCAGATTGGAAGAGGGCGAAAGCCGGGATGAAAACATAGGTCAGATAGTCGACGATCAGGTCCATCAGGACCCCGTCATAGGTCGGCCAGTTTTTCTGGGTGTCGTACTTTCGCGCCAAAGGCCCGTCGATCCCGTCGACGATCAGCGCGAAGACCAGCCAGAGGAACATCAAACTCCACTCACCCTCGACCGCTGCCAGCATGGCAAACATCGCCAGCACCGCACCAGAGGCGGTGAGAAGGTGGACGCCAAGGGCTTTCAATCGCGGAGTCATGTGATCTTGATGGCGGATTTGGGGACGGGGCGCAACAGGCTGGGCATGACAGGTCAGAATCGAGGCAAGGCTTTTCGAGGGTGGGCAGCATCATAGACCTCCATCAGGCGGGTGGCGTCGACGGCGGTATACCCTTGCGTGGTGGACAGCGAGGCATGGCCCAAAAGCTCCTGGATGGCGCGCAGGTCACCCCCGGCAGACAAGAGGTGCGTCGCAAAGCTGTGGCGAAGCGCATGGGGTGTCGCGGTGGACGGCAAACCAAGGCGGAGGCGCGCACGTTCAACCGACGCCTGGATCAGGCGCGGGTTGACCGGGCCGCCCCGCGCGCCACGAAAGAGCGGGGTTGCTGCCGTCAGGTCGAAGGGGCATAGGGCAACATATGCCTCGACAGCCCGGGCGGCGGCAGGCAGCACGGGGACAATACGGGTCTTGCCGCCCTTGCCAATGATGCGCAGGGTTTGGGGAAGGGGGTAGCTGGCAGCGGTCAGGCCCAGTGCCTCGGATATCCGCAGCCCCAGGCCGTAAAGCAGGGTCAAGATGGCCGTATCGCGCGCGGCGATCCAGTCTTCACGGGCGTCGTCACCGATGGTTGCCAGCAGGTCGGCCGCGCCGGTTTCGGACAGGGGCCGGGGCAGTTTGCGGCGAAACTTCGGGCCCCGTGCAGACAAGACGGTTGTCGCATCCGCCCCGGTGCGTTCCGCCGCCCAAGAGGTAAAGCCCTTCACCGCCGAGAGCCCACGGGCCAGTGACCTGGGCGACAGACCGCGCGACCGTTCCTCGGCCATCCAGGCGCGCAGGTCTGACTGCGTGGTCGTGGCGATAAGGGCTAGACCTTCGGCTCCACCGCGGTGTTCAGTCAGGAACTGCAGATAGCGCGCCACGTCGCGTCGGTAGGCGTCAAGCGTGGCAGGAGCAGCGCCTTTCAGGGCGCGCATTTGGGTCAGCCAATCGGCCAGCCCCGACTGCAACGCTGGTGCAAGAAAGACGGACTGCCCGGCCTCGGTCATTTAAGCCATTGGCGCATCATGCGTTCGAAAACCCCCGCAAAAAACGCAAGCAGATCAGTGCCATGCGCAGGCCTGAACTGGTGCGGATCCTCAGCGCCGAAGACAAGCATCGCGGGCAGACGTCCTTCGCCGAGATCCAGCACCATCAGCGCTTCGGACCGGATGTCTGCGGCGCGCGGGCCGTAGACGGTGGCGGCAAGTACGGTCGTTGCGCGCAACACCACGGGCCGGACCGGGCCGTTGCGACCGTTTGTCAGATAGTCGCCGACAAAGGCGCGCGGGGCGACCTGCAACACCTCGCCCAGGCGGCGGAGGGCCGGGGCGGCAAGGCCATCTTCCTGAACAGTCTCCAGCACCAGACGCACCACATCTACCCGCAGGGTCTGCGCCACCTCGGTCGAAAGCGCCTGCATGAAGCCTTCAAATGACGCAGGATCAAGGAGTTGCAGGATCGCCCGGTGCACCTGGTTGGTGCCGGCGAGGTTCTCATACGCCGCCGCGATCACCGACCGATGCGTGTCTTCCAGACGGTCAAGCCGGGTCTCCAGTCGCTGCATGGCGATGCCGCGAAGGTCAACAATGTTTGACCCCATCGCGCGTTCGTTGGCCCCGACCAGGGCGTTCATCACGTCGCGATCTTCAAGCACCCGGTCGGGCTGGGCGAGGATCTGTTCGCGCAGGTCTGGTTCAATCATGTCTCTCGCCGGTTTTTCCACGGGAATCCGGGGACTATAGGCCGAAGCTCATCCATTTGGCGAAGGTTTTTTCCCTGAGCCTGCCCCCGCCTGTGCGTTCGGTGCAACAGGGGGCCGCAACGACCACCGCCCTTCGGCTAAACCCTTGGAAAGCGGCGTCTTCCTGCGGTCTTGCTTGCATCTTTCTTCCGTCTCTACGTGCGGCCGGGTCGGCAGGCGTTAACGAATCGACGGCAGGCTGGGGGCCACGAAGGAGCCAGCCCATGCCCAACCTGAAGAAACAGACCCCCAGACAGCGTGCCAACATGACCTACATGATGGTGACCTGCCCCCGGAAGTTCCCTCGCTGTGATGTAGAGTCTGCCCAACCTGAAGGAGCAGACGAATGAGGAAAAGCCGTTTCACTGAAGCGCAGATTATCGGGATGATCAAAGAGCAAGAGGCGGGTTTGCCGACGGCCGAGTTGTGCCGGAAGCATGGGCTGAGCCCCGCGACGTTCTACAAGCTGAAGGCCAAGTATGGCGGGATGGACTTGTCCGATGCCAAACGCCTGAAGCAGCTTGAGGACGAGAACGCCAAGCTGAAGCGCCTGGTGGCAGACGTCATGCTCGACAATGTGGTTCTGAAGGACCTGCTGGGAAAGCCCTGACGATACCGGCCGAGCGGCGGGACGCGGTGCTGCGGGCAATGAAGGGTCATCCGATCTCTCAGCGCCGGGCCTGCGCCCTGATCGGTGTCGATCCGAAGACCGTGCGGCGCGAGCATCCGCCCGACACCCCGGAGATCCGTGTGGAAATGAACAAGATCGCCGAGAAGCGGCGCCGGTTTGGCTATCGGCGCATCGGCATCATGCTGGAACGTGTGGGCATGGTTATGAATGAAAAGAAGCTCTATCGGATTTACCGCGAAGAAGGGCTGTCGGTGCGCCGCCGTCGCGGCCGCAAAAGGGCGCGGGGAAGCCGCACACCAATGCCGGTGCCGCTGCGCCCGAACCAGCGCTGGTCGCTGGACTTTCTGTCCGACACGTTCGGGGCCTGCCGGAAGTTCCGCATTCTGGCGGTCAATGACGACTGCTGCCGCGAAAACCTCTGCCTGGTCGCCGATACCAGCATCTCGGGGGCCAGAGTGGCGCGGGACCTCGACGCCTTGGTTCGCATCTATGGCAAACCGGCTTGTATAGTCAGTGACAATGGGACCGAGTTCACCAGCAAGGCGATCCTGAAGTGGGCCAACGAGAACGGTGTCGAGTGGCATTACATCGACCCCGGAAAGCCCCAGCAGAACGGCTATATCGAGTCCTTCAGTGGCAGCCTGCGCGACGAATGTCTCAACGAAGAGATCTTCGACAGCCTGGCAGATGCCCGCAGGACCCTGGCTCTCTGGCGCTACGACTACAACAATGTCAGGCCGCATTCCTCGCTTGGCAACCAAACCCCCGCAGAAGCACGTCGGGCGCTTGAGCAATTTGATGGCTCCGCGCCCGGCGCGCTTGCCCGACCCGAAACCACCGACTATCAAACCCAAGGACTCTCGTTATGAACGAGGGACGACCGGGGGGCAGGTCAGAAGTTGTGTCGATTGCTGTGAAAAGTTGGTCCCCCTTTGGGGATACCAACGCTATCCAACATGATGCGCATCCAGTCGGAGACAGCATCACTCAGGTATCCGTCAGTTCCCTCAACAACGTCATCGAAAAGCAACTCCGCCCCAATTCGACTCGCTGCATGCTCGGGTAACTTCAATTCGACTAGAATCGGATGCATCGGGAACTTTCTCGGCACGACCTTGGTCCTGCCACGGCGAGTTCCGTCTAGTAGGGCTTTCGGAAATCTGATCTGGATCATAGCCACACCTCCGTACTGCAAGATATCTGACGGCTCCAACGTCGCAATCTCATTCAACCTAAGCCCATGATAGAGGCCGATGACGAAAGCCCAGAAATTGATTGAGTTCGAGGCCGCAGCATCCCGCATCAGACGAGATTCAAAGATACTTCTCAATTGTTCGGTCGAGAATGCCTGACGTCTTTTGTTTTCCCGGATTGGATTGGGGAGACTAATCCCGTCAAGGCTGGGAAGGAGTTGATGATCTCAAGCTTATGCATCCAGCGAACAAACTGAACCACGTTCGCGTTTTTTGTTCACTGACTCAATCGACAGCACCGGATGAGAAGGGTTCCGCTTTTCTACCACAGTGGTGATCGGGATTCTGGGGTACTTCTTTGTCGAGTTGACAGGCACCTTTGTGAGCAATCCACGAAAGTCAATCACCTGCTGACGACGTAGTGTCCGTACGTCCATATCTGGGCCAAAAAACTCTACAAGCAGGCGATTAGTGTATTTTACACTGCTGCGCCCCTTTAGACCACGGCTGTCAGCCAGGCTTTCAGAGAACATCTTGAGTTGATCGATCAGTCGGTACTCAGGGGTGGGGGTATTCGGTCCACCCGGCAAGACCGGAGAAGGAGGTCTGGGACCCAGAGTGGTTGGATCAACGAACCTCGTATCGAGATTCACCGAGGCTTCGCCCCGTATCCGATTGACCTGGTCCTGCTTGATCTGAACGATTGCCTCACCAACCCGGGTTGTGAGACGCTCCTTAGCTCTCAGATTGTCGATCCGGATCATACGGTCTTCTAGCACCCAGTCTGTGTATCGACCGAACTCCCCGAAAAAGTCATCTCCGACGCTGGCGCTCTCCTTGGTGTTCTCCAGCATCCATTGCTCAGCTTCCAACGCTTCCGATCTTTCCTCCGATGTACGAAGTACCAATCTCTCTCGCGCCCTTTCAACCAACGGATACAGGTGCCGGTATACCTCTAGGGCCAGGGCGATTTCCTGTTCTATCGTGAGCGATGTCAGTACTGTGTAACGTCCATCGCGTCGCGTCCTTTCCTGTGCAACCCACTCATCGAACTCGACCCGGGCCTTGTTGCGCCGACGGACGGCCTCTCCATAGTCCCTCGTTTCGAGGGACTGGGTACGCTCTCCGGCGTGACCACTGCACCGTAGGTCCAATGGGACATACCCACGGAAGTGAAACCACCCACTCCGGATGACCAGGTTCTTCATGTCCCTACGCGTTGCCATGAGCAGCATCGTAGCAGGGATTCGTAGCAAAACTAGGAAAAATACATCGAAGTGTCAGTAACTTACTGTTTTCACTCGATGCCAAGGGTCCTTGGTGGAGCAGAGGGGGATCGAACCCCTGACCTCGTCATTGCGAACGACGCGCTCTCCCAACTGAGCTACTGCCCCGAACGTTCCGGGTCCAAAGACAGCGGCGGTTTCGCGCATTGAGGGGGCATTGTCAA
>JANPJU010000013.1:0-7402 GCA_031425675.1 Paracoccaceae bacterium
TGCCATCACTTCGGCCAAGGCCGTGCCGCGCACGATCAGGCTGCCGGAATAGACCAAGGGCTGATCCTCGCCACCCGGTCGGGCAGTGTCGGCGCTTGGCCCCACCGCCTTGCGTACGGGAACTGCTTCACCCGTCAGCAGGGATTCGTCCGCCGACAGGTCTGACGCCTGCAAGAGCCGCGCATCGGCGGGCACGCGGTCGCCTTCGGCCAATACGATCACATCGCCGCGCACGACGTCCGACCCTGCAACCCGCAGCCGCGCCGCCCCCCGAACCACCAAAGCGCGCGGGCTGGTCAAGTCGCGCAGGGCTTCCAGAACGCGTTCCGTCCGCGCCTCCTGCACCGCTGTGATGCCGATCGACATGCAGGCAAAGGCCAGCAGGATCAGCGCCTCGGCCCGGCTGCCCAGCAGCAGATAGACCACGCCCCCCGCCAGCAAAAGCGCCAGCATCGGTTCGCGCAGCACATTCAGGATGATCTGGAACGGTGACCGGCGCTTGGCATGCGGCAGGGCATTCGGGCCATCCGAGGCAAGGCGGGACGCAGCTTCGGCTGTGGTCAGGCCCGAGGGGGACGCAGAAATGACTTGGGTCATCTGACCTTTCCAGCTTTGGGCAGGATGTTGGATTGCCAAAACCCTGCCACAAAGCTGATGGGTGCGGTCTTGATCTGCATCAGTCCAACGAAGCGTTCACGGTGGTAGCGCTTTGCAGGCTGGCAGGTCGCAAACCGTTGCTGGCTGTCTGGTCCCCATCAAAGGTCGCATCGATGCGTCTGCGAACTGGCCTGCTTCTGGGCGTTCTGAGCGCCGCCGCCCTATTCACGATCACCCAGACCCGCCTTTGGCAGACGGGTCGCGGAGCAGTCGCGCCGCTTGATCTGATTGCCGGGGGACCCGCAATTGCTCCGGTCGGCCGCATCTGGATTGATACCGATGCGGCCTGCGGGGCGGTCTCGCGGACCGATCCGGATGATTGTTTTGCAATTGTGTGGTTGGTGGCGCGCGGGGCCGATGTGGTGGGCATTTCCACCAGTTTCGGCAATGCATCGGGTGAAATGGTTGCAACCACCGTGGCGGACCTTGCCCGCGCGATGGCGCAAGACGGAATGGCCGTGCCGCCAGTGTTTGTCGGCCACCAGTCTCCGCTGCTTGAGACCAGCAGCGTCTCACCGGGTGCGGCTGCACTGCGTGATGCCTTGCACGATGGGCCGCTGACAGTGTTGGCGCTTGGACCGTTGAGCACGATTGCATCAGCCTTAAATGGCCAGCCTGGCCTTCAGGCCAACGTCACGCGTCTGGTCGCCGTCATGGGGCACAGAGCGGGTCATCTGTTCCACCCCTCGGAAGGGCGGGGCTCCGGCGCGCTGCTGGGGCATGGCCCGTTTTTCCGTGATCTGAACGTCGCGGTCGACCCGGATGCAGTGCGGGCCGTTCTCGCGATGGACCTGCCCGTCACCCTGATCCCCTATGACGCCGCAACGGACATAATGATCACGGCGACCGACCTTGATCTTCTGGCTGCGCAAAGCCCGGTGATGGCGCGCGTTAGCCTGACCGCCCGCGACTGGCTGGCCTACTGGACTGCCGATATCGGTCTGCGCGGGTTTTATCCGTTCGACTGGGTTGCTGCGGCCTATCTGGGGCATCCTGCCTTGTTCAACTGCGCTGAAACCGGCGCTGTCATGGCGCGAGAATGGGCCTTCTGGGCTTTGCCGCGCGCCGGGCTGCAGGTGGGCGCAGCGCCTGACGACGCGGGCGAAGCGGGTGCGATGGTCTTGTATTGTCCGCAGACGGCGGACGCGCTGCATGATCTGCTAGTGCCACCGTTGTAGATGATGGCAAGAACGACCCCGGCACTAGATCTGTATCAGGCCCGCCATCCGCTGATCGCGCTACCCTGTGAATAACATCTTGCAGGAGGCGAAATTTCCGATGGCGAACACTCAAAAGCCAGGCTTCGGATGGGAAACCGCATGGCCCTGCAATACGGCGTTCATTCCGAGGCAGGCACCCTGCGCCGCGCCATGGTGCACCGTCCCGGGCTGGAAATGGCTCGCCTGACCCCCGAGCACCGCGAGGCCCTGCTGTTGGCCGCGCCAAGCTGCCGATCCCGCGCACGGGCGGGCTGATCCCAATGCTGCGCCCGCATGATTTTGTGCTGCCGCTGATGCCGAACCACATAGTCACCCGCGACACGACCTGCTGGATTTACGGCGGCGTCACCCTGAACCCGATGTACTGTGCAGCGCGTCGGCTGGAGACGCTGAACCTTGCCGCGATCTGCAAGTTCCATCCCGACTGTAAGGATGCGGGCTTTCCGATCTGGTGGGGAATCCCCTCGTCGATCAGGGGGCTGCTACATTGGAAGTCGGCGATGTGATGCCCGGCGACATTGGCGTGGTGCTGATCGGGATGGGTGAGCGGACCTCGCCACAGGCGGTGGGGCAGGTAGCCCGCGCGTTGTTTGCGGCGGGTGCAGCCGACCGGGTGATTGCTTGCCAGTTCCCGCGCAGCCGGTCGGCGATCCATCTGGATACCGTTTTCACCTTCTGCGACCGTGATCTGGTGACGGTGTTTGCCGAAGTGAAAGATGCCATGCAGACCTATTCCTAGCGCCCGGGCAAAGGCGACCACTTGGATGTCACCGGGGAAACCCAACCGTTTCTTGCCGTGGTGGCCGGGGCTTTGGGCCTGAAAACCCTGCGCACCGTCCCCACCGGCGGCGATGCCTATGAGGCGCAGCGCGAACAGTGGGATGACGCCAACAACCTTCTGTGCATCAGCCCCGGCGTCGTCGTCGGCTATGAGCGGAACACCCATTCCAACACCCTGCTGCGCAAGGCCGGGGTCGGGGCGGATCGCACTGAATGACCTGCCCACTTATCCGCGATCCGGTTTAGGAGAACAGCATGCCCGTAAACCTGCACGGCCGCAGTTTCCTGAAACTCCTGAACTTCACCCCCGCCGGGATCCGCTACCTGCTCTGCCTTGCCGCAAGCCTGAAAGAGGCGAAGGCGGCAGGCACCGAACAGCCGTGCCTTCGGGGCAAGAATATCGCCCTGATCTTCGAGAAGGACAGCACCCGCACGCGCAGCGGCTTTGAGGTGGCGGCCTTCGATCAGGGCGCACATGTCACCTACATCGGCCCATCGGGCAGCCATATCGGGCACAAGGAAAGCATCAAGGACACGGCGCGCGTTCTGCGTCGGTTTAACGACGGCATCGAATATCGCGGCTTTGCGCAAGGTAGTGCTGAAACGCTGGCCGCTTTCTCGGGCGTGCCGGTCTACAACGGGCTGACCGATGATTTTCACCCGACGCAAGTGCTCGCCGATTTCATGACGATGCATGAGTTTACCGATAAGCACCTGTTGGACATCACCTTTTGCTACATGGGCGATACCAGCGGAAATATGGCTGCCTCGCTGATGGTGGGGGCGGCGCTGATTGGCATGGATATTCGTCTGTGCGCGCCCGAAAGCCTGTGGCCTGACCCGGCCATCAAGACGGAATGCGACGCGCTGGCCGGAACCCATGGCGGGCAGATCACGCTGACGACGGACGTGGGCGCAGCGGTCAAGGGCTGCGATTTCGTCTATACCGATGTCTGGGTGTCGATGGGCGAGCCGGACTCGGTCTGGGCCGAGCGGATCAAGCTGCTGACCCCTTACCGCGTGACCGCCACCGTGATGGCCGCCACCGGCAACCCACATGCCAAGTTCCTGCACTGCCTGCCCGCCTTTCACAACCGCGATACCGAGGTGGGTGAAGAGACGTTTCAGAAATACGGCATCGACTGCATGGAAGTGACCGAAGAGGTGTTCGAGTCCCCCGCGTCGGTCGTGTTCGATCAGGCAGAGAACCGGATGCACACCATCAAGGCGGTGCTTGTCGCCACGCTGCGGGCTTAGATGCGCATCGTGGTGGCCCTAGGCGGCAATGCCTTGCTGAAACGCGGCGAGCCGATGACCTATGAAGCACAGCGCACGAATGTTCGTGTTGCGGCGGTGGCACTGGCCGATCTGGCAAGGGACCACGAAATCATAGTCGCCCACGGCAACGGCCCGCAGGTTGGGCTGATGGCGTTGCAGGCCGCATCCTATGCGCCGCAGACGCTGTGGCCTCTGGATGTGCTGGGTGCCGAAACCGAAGGCATGATCGGCTATCTTATCGAGCAGGAGCTGATGAACGCCCTGCCGCCGGGTGCGGAATGTGCCACGCTGCTGACTCGGGTCGAGGTGGACCGCACTGACCCCGCCTTTGACCAGCCGACCAAACCGATAGGGCCGGTCTATACGTCCGAAGAAGGCAAGATGATCGGGGCGGAACATCTGTGGTCCATGGTGTCTGACTCGGCTGGCGGGTTGCGCCGGGTCGTGCTGTCACCACTGCCGCCACGCATCCTTGGGCTGGCGGCGATCCGGCTTCTGGTTGACGCGGGCATCTGCGTGATCTGCGCGGGCGGTGGCGGCATTCCGGTTGTGAGCAACGAAGGCGGCGGTATGGAAGGTGTGGAGGCGGTGATCGACAAGGACCGCACCGCCGCCTTGCTAGCGCAGGAGTTGCAGGCCGACGCGCTGTTGATGCTGACCGATGTGGCGGCGGTGATGCGCGACTGGGGCACCCCGACCGAGTTGGCGATCAGCGCCATCACCCCCAACGACCTGGACAAGATGAGCTTTGCCGCAGGCTCCATGGGTCCCAAGATTGCGGCTGCCAGTTCCTTTGTTCGGGCGGGCGGGCAAATGGCCGGGATCGGCCGGTTGCAGGACGCTCGCGCTATTCTGGAAGGGCAGGCGGGCACGAAGGTGGCGATCAAGGCTGCGGATGCGTCGGGCAAGGCCGTGCCGCGCGAAAAGAAGTCTGACGTTTCTGCCAAAGACCAACCTCGATCAGTGCACAGTGTTTGACGAAGGATCACGGTCCAACATGGCAAATCCGGCTTGCGTCCCTGGCATTGTCTGCTGCCCGGCATTTCACCCGCACCGAATGGAAAACCGATGACCCAAGACATGACTGGTAGAATCGCACTGATCACCGGGGCTGCAGGGGCCATCGGGCTTGCCTCGTCCAGCCTCCTGGCCGCGCGCGGGGCCAGCATCGCGGCGCTGGACGTCAAAGGGGCGGACTTCGCCCCCTTGCGCAAAGTGATCCCGGATGCCAGCCGTTTGCTGGTACTGGAGGGCGATGTGACCGACGAGGCTTCCTATGCCGCCGCCATTGCAGCCACGATCAAGGCATTCGGCAAGATCGACATCTTCTTTAACAACGCCGGGATCGAAGGCCCAAGTGCGCCCATTCCCGATTTCCCGACCGACGGTTTTCGCAAGGTGATGGAAGTCAATGTCGTAGGCATCTTCCTTGGCCTGAAACTGGTCATTCCGGTAATGGTCAAGGCGGGGTCCGGCAGCATCATCAATTCGTCCAGCGTGGCGGGCATGACCGGATCACCGGGCCTGTGCGCCTATGTCGCCAGCAAGCATGCGGTGCTTGGTCTGACGCGGGCGGCTGCGGTTGAATGCGGGGCCAAGGGCGTGCGGGTGAACTGCATCAACCCCGGCCCCATCGACAGCCGCATGATGACCTCCATCGAAAAGGGGCTGGGTGCCAAGGCGACCGAGGTTCATGACGCATTCGCCGCCACCATCCCGATGCAGCGCTATGGCACACCAGACGAAGTAGCGGGGTTGGTTGCGTTTCTGGCGTCGGACGATGCGGGATACATCAATGGCGGGGCCTATGCGGTCGATGGCGGCCTGACGGCTGGCTGATCACTTCAGCAGCGGGCCGTCATGGTCGAGGTAAGCCTTGTCGAATTCGGCCAAGGTGACCAACCCGTCGAAGTTGTCGAAGGTGACGCGACCGTTCTGGAAGGTCAGCAAGCCCTCTTCACGCAACTGGCGCAGTACCCGGTTCACATGCACTGCACTTAGGCCAAGGGCATCGGCCAGCATGTATTGCGACAACGGGCAGTCGTAGCCCGCAGTTGTGCCCAACCCGACCAGTTTCAGCCGCGCCCCAAACTCAAGCAGATAGTGCGCAGTCCGCTCAAGCGCGTTGCGCCGCCCGATGCAAACAAGATGCTCGACGACCATTGCCTCGTCCCGCGAGGCGGCCCAAAGCACGGCAGTGGCAAGGCGTGGTGTCTTGCTGAAGATGGCCAGCAAATCGCTGACCAGTATTTCGGATGCCTTCACACGAGTGACCGGCTCGATGTTGTGGTCCGCTATGCGGAACAGCACCGAACGGAGCCCCAGAAAATCGCCCGGAATCTGGAAATCGACGATTTGCCGCCCGCCGCTTGGCAAAAGCTTGTAAGAGCATGCCCAACCCGATTCTAGTACGTAGGCGTGCTGATCGACCTGCCCCTGATGTAACATGTCGTGCCCAGCGGCGAAACTCTTGCTCCGACCTTGCAAGCGGCCTAGCGTGGACAACTCTTCGTCCGACAACGCCACAAACGCGCCGAGTTTGCGGGCGAACGCGCTTCTGTGGGCCGGTAACATGGCTGGCCATCCTTTTGGCAAATGCATGTTGAGACGATGGCGGCGGGAGCGACGGATAGGCTGAAAGTATCTTTACCCGCAGCCTTCAACATTGATCTGCCTCAACTAAGGATACCACAAATCTGCACTAGTAACGCGGGGTTTGGGCGCGCATAGCCTCGCAACTTGGGACCTGTAAGCTGAACGCCGTCTATCCCTACGCCTACCTCCTAGAAACACTGGCCGCCGCCGCGGACCGCCGCCCCGCGTCAAGCATCGTTGACCTCATGCCTTGGGCCTTACAGATTGCGTCAGGCTGAAGGGTCGACGGGGTTCACGCACCGCTTACAGCCCGCCAATCGGGAGCCCACTTGCCTGAGGTTCCGCGCGACACGCAGATCCTGTGATTGGTGTTTGTGCGGAAGGGAGCGCCACGCTGGTCAGTCAAGGTCCACCGTTTTACCCGGGCAACCCTTGAACAACATTCCGCTGAAGCCCGGATGGCAAGAACACCCGAATGGGGTGGATCACCCGCACCCTTCCTCCGGCGGCATCTCGGACGGCGCCGTTTCGGGCGCTTCATCGGGTGGTGTCCCAGGAATTTCAAGCGCGGGCGGGTCGGGTAATTCGGGGGCGTCGGGCGGCATTTCGACGGGCGATGGCGGCGGTTCTTCGGTCGGGGCTTTAAGCGGAGGTGTCGCCAAAGTTAGGCCCGCAGACCGGATCGTCACATAGGGCGTGCGCATGAGCAGGGATTCCATCCGCTCACTCGGAGGCGGTAGGCCATCAGTTCTATGCAAGAGTTTCACCTTGGCGCTCCTCAATCGCATCCATTTTAATCGGCAAGAGTAAGCGGCGTGCAAGATCGGGCAGGTCCGCCGAAAGGAACCCGGCGACGCCGCCGCAGCGCACTG
>JANPJU010000014.1:0-12976 GCA_031425675.1 Paracoccaceae bacterium
ATCTGGCGCAGGTCCGCGCCGCGAAATGGGAGGGTCGACCATGAAAGTCGCCAACTCGCTCCGCTCGCTGAAGACGCGTCACCGCGATTGCCAGGTCGTGCGCCGTAAAGGCCGCGTCTATGTGATCAACAAGACGCAGAAACGCTACAAGGCCCGCCAGGGTTGATCCTTGGTGGCTGACGCTGCGTTCAGCAAGAGCTGGTCAACAGGCCGCCCAGGGGAAACCGGGGCGGCCTTTGTCATTTTGCGCTAAGGCTGGGCATCCGGTTTTCGTTTACACGTCGCTGCCATCGCCCTACCCTGCGGACTGAATGATCCGGAGGGCGCCATGCCGCTGCCACTTGCCCCGCTTTTGCCACTTGTCCTGCGCCTTGGGGCAGTTGCGGCGGCCTCTTACACCGTGACGCGGTGGATGCAGGGGCGGGTCCAGTCCGGGCGTACCGACCAGCGGGCGGAGGATGCGCTGGATGACCTGGGCGAAGGGTTGTCGGCCCACAAGCCGTTGGATCGGGCCGACGAAAGTCTTACGCAAACCAACTCCTCGGGCCGGATCGTCCGCGTCGTGCATTTTGGCCAGAGGCGGTTTGTGGTGGATGCAGCCTTTATCGCTCGCTTTCGGGTCCGGAAGGGCGATTGATGCGGCTTTACCATGCTCCGGCCTCGCCCTTTGTGCGCAAGGTCATGATCCTTCTGCATGAAGCGGGCGCGACGGATCGGGTGACGCTGGTCCCCGCCTCGGGCAACCCGCTGGAGCCCGGAACACTGCCCGTCGACCGCAACCCGTTGGGCAAGATCCCCGCGCTGGAGCGGGCGGATGGCCCAACGCTGTATGACAGCCGCGTCATCTGCCGCTTTCTGGATGAGACGCTGCATGCGGGCCTTTACCCCGCGGCGCCGCTCCTGTGGGAAACGCTGGTGCTTGAGGCGACAGCTGACGGAATCTGCGACGCGGCGGTCTTGATGCGGTATGAGGAGCATGTCCGCCCGAAGGCCAGTCAGTCAAACGCGTGGCTGGAGGCGCAATGGGCCAAGATTGACCGCGCCCTGACTGCCATCGAAGACCGCTGGACCAACTATCTGGCCGTGCCAGTTGATATGGGGCCAGTTGACATGGGGCCAGTTGACATGGGGCCGGTCGATATGGGGCATGTCGCGCTGGGGGCGGCGCTGGGCTATCTGGACTTCCGGCTTGGCGCGCGCGACTGGCGCGGTGCGCGGCCAAGACTTGCCACCTGGTGGGCCGCTTTTTCGCAGCGCCCGTCGATGCTTGCCACCCATCCCGGCTGATCCGGTGCGGATTGGACAGTCAACGATACCGCTATCAGGCAGTTTCAACGGCCTGCGCGCCTTTGTCCGCTGGACGAGACCGCATTGCCCCGCTAGATAGCGCGTCGACGGAGCCTGTATTCATTGAGCTCCATCAGGAATTCGGGGCCCGCAAGTGCCGGCCCGATAGGGGAGAATATCTCGTGTCGCACGCAGACGATCATGCAGGTTCCGGCGAAGGTACTCGGCGGGATTTCCTGTACTACGCAACGGCAGGGGCTGGGGTGGTGGCAACGGGTGCCGCTGTCTGGCCGCTGGTCAATCAGATGAACCCTTCGGCGGATGTGCAGGCGCTTGCCTCGATCCGCATCGATGTGTCGGCGGTTGAGGTCGGAACCCAGTTGACGGTCAAGTATCTGGGCAAGCCGGTGTTCATCCGCCGCCGGTCCCCGGAAGAAATTGAAGCCGCCCGCGCCACCGCGCTGGAGGAGCTGGTCGACCCCTTGTCGGAAAACGCCAACAAGCCGGGCACCGATGCGTCCGATGCGAACCGCACGCTGGATGACGCGGGCGAATGGCTGGTGATGGTCGGCGTCTGCACCCACCTTGGCTGTGTGCCGATCGGCGATGGCGCAGGTGATTTTGGTGGCTGGTTTTGCCCCTGCCACGGCTCGCACTACGATTCGGCCGGCCGGATCCGCAAGGGCCCCGCACCACGCAACCTGCCGGTGCCGGTTGCCATGTTCGAAGACGAAACCACCATCAAGCTCGGGTAAGGAGAACCAGCATGGCCGGAATTCCGCACGACCATTACGAACCCAAGACCGGTGGTGAAAAGTGGCTGTACAAGCGGCTGCCGATCGTCGGGCTTGCCTATGACGTGATGACCTTCCCCACACCCCGCAACCTGAACTGGATGTGGATCTGGGGCATCGTCCTGACCTTCTGTCTGGGCCTGCAGATCATCACCGGCATCGTTCTGGTGATGCACTACACTCCGCATGTCGATTACGCGTTTGCGTCAGTCGAACACATCATGCGCAACGTGAACGGCGGCTACTTCATCCGCTACCTGCACCAGAATGGCGCGTCGCTGTTCTTCTTTGCGGTTTATCTGCACATCTTCCGCGGCCTTTACTACGGCAGCTACAAAGCCCCGCGTGAGGTGACGTGGATCATCGGCATGTTGATCTATCTTGCGATGATGGCGACGGCGTTCATGGGCTATGTGTTGCCCTGGGGCCAGATGTCCTTCTGGGGTGCAACCGTGATTACCGGCCTCTTCGGTGCGATCCCGGGGATTGGTGAGCCGATCCAGGCCTGGCTTCTGGGCGGCCCTGCGGTGGACAATGCCACGCTGAACCGCTTCTTCTCGCTGCACTACCTGCTGCCCTTCGTGATTGCGGCGCTGGTTGCGGTGCATATCTGGGCTTTCCACACCACCGGCAACAACAACCCCACCGGTGTTGAAGTGCGCCGCGGGTCCAAGGAAGAGGCTGACCGTGACACCCTGCCCTTCTGGCCCTACTTCGTGATCAAGGATTTGTTTGCGCTGGCCGTGATCTTGGCAGTCTTCTTTGCCATCGTCGGCTTCATGCCCAACTTCCTGGGCCACCCTGACAACTACATTCAGGCCAACCCGCTTTCGACGCCTGCGCATATCGTGCCGGAATGGTACTTCCTGCCGTTCTACGCGATCCTGCGCGCCTTTACGGCCGATGTGTGGGTGGTGATCGCGGCAGAATGGTTGTCCTTCGGCATCATCGACGCCAAGTTCTTCGGCGTGCTGGCGATGTTCGGTGCAATTGCCGTGATGGCGCTGGCACCCTGGCTGGACACGTCCTCGGTACGGTCGGGCCGGTATCGCCCGATGTTCAAGTGGTGGTTTGCGCTCTTGTGCGTTGACTTTGTCGTGCTGGCCTGGGTTGGCGCGATGCCTGCGGAGGAACCCTATGCCACGATCAGCCTGATCGCCTCGGCCTACTGGTTCGCCTACTTCCTGGTCATCCTGCCGCTGCTTGGCGTGATCGAAAAGCCGCTGGCCCAGCCTGCGACGATCGAGGAAGACTACAATGCCCACTACGGGTCCAAGCGCACGCAGGGCTTTGCCGCCCAGCCGGCTGAGTGAGAAGGAAACTGAAGATGTTCAGAAAGATCACACTCACCGCCGTATCGGCGCTGGCCTTGACCGTCGGTGCGGCATTTGCCGCTGGGGAGGGTCCCGCGATCCCGGATGTGGACTTTGCGCATGAAGGGCCGTTTGGCAAGTTCGACCAGTTCCAGCTGCAGCGCGGGCTTCAGGTCTATACCGAGGTATGCTCGGCCTGCCACGGCATGAAGTTCGTCCCGATCCGCACCCTTGCGGATGAGGGCGGGCCGATGCTGCCGGGAGATCAGGTGCGCGCCTATGCCGCCCAGTTCACCGTCACCGATGCCGAAACCGGCGAAGATCGTGCGGGACTTGAGACCGACCATTTTCCGATGTCTGCAATGGAAAACGCGCCAGACCTTAGCCTGATGGCCAAGGCGCGGGCCGGGTTCTCGGGCCCCTATGGCAGCGGGATCAACCAACTGTTCAAGGGGATGGGCGGCGCGGAATACATGCATGCCATTCTGATGGGTTACGAAGAGCCCCCGGAATGTGCGGCAGATTTCGAATCGGACGGCTACTACAACAAGTACTTCGCCAAGGGTGCCATTCCTGACACCTGCAAGGACGAGGAAGGCCATTCGACGATCGAAGGCAGCTGGATCGCGATGCCCCAGCCGTTGTCCGATGATCAGGTGACCTATGCCGACGGCACACCCGCGACGATGGACCAGATGGCGATGGACGTGTCCGCCTTCATGGTCTGGGCGGCCGAGCCGAAGCTGATGCAGCGCAAGGAAGCCGGCTTTGTAAGCGTGATCTTCTTGATCGTGCTTTCGACGCTGCTTTACCTGACCAACAAGCGGCTTTGGGCTGGTGTCAAGGGTCGCAAGACCGCCTGATTCTGGCTGACGCCACGGACTCGGAAATCCCCGCCTGACCGGCGGGGTTTTTCATTTGGGGCCAAGATAGGCGCGCAGGGCGGGCGGCGGGTCGCTGAACAGCGCCTTGGTCTCCTTGGGTGGGTGGGCCACGCCGTCAGCGACAAAGACAGTGTTGCCGCCCAATGCCTGCGCATCGGAAGGGTCATGCGTGACCATCAGGACCAGCGCGCCGGTCTTGCCGGCAACCTCGCTTACCAGTGCCAGCATCTCGGCCCGCAGGGCGGGGCCAAGGGCGGCAAAGGGTTCATCCAGCATCAGGATCGGCCTTGCCCGCAGCAGCGCGCGGGCGAGTGCCGCGCGGCTGGCCTGCCCGCCCGACAGCTGCGCCGGGCGGCGGGAGCCCAGCCCCTCCAGTCCGGTGCTTTGCAAGGCGGCGGTGATGCGGGTGTTGTCTGATGCGGCAAGCCGAAGGTCAGGCCGCAGACCAAGTCCAAGGTTTTGCGCCACGGTCAGGTGCGGAAACAGGTTCTGGTCCTGGAAAAGGATCGTGACCGGCCTCTCTCCGGGAGGGACGGCGGCCAGATCGCTGCCCTGCCAACGGGTGTGCCCCTCTGCAGGTGGCAGAAAGCCTGCGATGGCCGAAAGAAGTGTCGACTTTCCCGCGCCTGAGGGGCCCATGACAGCAATCTTCTGGCCCACCTCGGCGGTCCAGTTGGCGGAAAGGGTAAAATCGCCTGCGCGCAGGGTCAGGCGGTCAAGCTGAAGCACGGCGGCCTCCGGCATCGCAGGCCCAGAAGAGGGCGAAAGACAGGGTAACAAGGATGAGGGAGGCGGCAGCGGCAGCCTCCAACCGGTAAGCGCCGGTCAGTTGCTGGATCACCAGCGGCAGGGTGGCCTGCCGGTCCGCGGCGAACAGTGCGATCGCGCCAAGGTCGCCCATCGACAGCGCCGCAGCAATGCCTGCGCCAAAGCCCAGCGGACGGGCCAGGCGCGGCAGGGCCAGCCAACGCAGGCGCGGCCAGGATTGAAGGCCAAGACTGTCGGCCAGGCGGCCATAGTCTGCATGCAAGGCCCGAGTCTGGGGCAAAAGGATGCGGTACAGGAATGGCAGCGTCAGCGCGCTGTTCACCACAACGGTCACCGGTAACGCAAGCCTTGAGGGCGGCATGAAAGGCTGGACGATCAGGAACAGCCCCGTGCCCAGCACAAGGCCCGAAGTTGCCAGCGGCAGCGTCGCCGCCGCCTCTACCAGCGCAGAAGGCCGCCGCGCCGCCGCCAGCGCCAGAACCAGCGCCGCAGCCGTGGTCAGCGTGGCCGAGATCAGTGCGACCATCACTGATCGCAGCGCCGCTGGCAGGACCGAAGGCGGCAGGTCCACCAACCCCGGCAGCCCGCGCAGCGCGACGGCGAGGAGTGGCAGGATCAGGAACAGCGTGGCGCCTGTCAGCGCCACTCCGTCCGCGCCACGCCGCCAGCCGCCCGGGGCGGGCAAAGGCACCTGCCGGTCCACACCGGCGCCAAACCCGGCGGGGCGCACCAGCACCCAGGCGGCCAGCGCGGCGGCAGCGCAGATCACCACCTGCACGCCCGCCAACCTTGCCGCGCGGGCAAGGTCAAAGTCGAAGCGCACCGCCTGATAGATCGCCAGTTCAATCGTCGTGGCGGCAGGCCCGCCGCCAAGGGTCAGCACGACGGCAAAGCTGGTCAAGCAGATCACCAGGATAACCAGTGCCACGCCGGGCAGCACCTCGCGCAGCATGGGCGCTTCCAGATGGCGCAGGGTTTCGGCCGGGCCAAAGCCAAGCGACTGTGCCAGACGCACCCGTTCCGCCGGGATCGAAAGCCAGCCTTGCAGGATCATCCGCACTGCCAGCGGCAGATTCAGAAAGACATGCGCCAGCAGTACGCCCTGCAGTCCGAAGATTGAAACCGGTGGCAGGCCAAGTGCGGACAGTCCGCTGTTCAAAAGACCCGACCGGCCAAAGACCGAAAGCAGCCCAAGCACCGCAACCACGGCGGGCAACAGGAACGGCGCCCCCATCAGCGTCACCAAAAGCCCACGCCCGAAGAATCGCCGCCGCGCCAGCGCGCGGGCGACGGGAACGGCCAGCGCCGTCGCGACAAGCGACGAAAGCAAGGCCTGCGTCACCGTGAACCGCACCGCAGCCCAGTCTGCCGGTCCAAGCCAGTCTGCCGGTCCAAGCCAGTCTGCCGGGCCAAGCCAGTCTGCCGGGCCAAGCGACACACCCGCACCGCGCAGCGCTACCGCCACCAAGGGTGCCGCGACCAGAGCCAGCAACAAAAGCGCCAGAAGGGGGGGAAGGGGGCGGGTCACCCCCACCCCCCGACCGTTGCGCCGGGCCCCCCGCCCAAAGCACCGCCCCACAAGGAGGAGCCGAGGCGACCGCCTGCAAAGGAAAGGGACCGTTGCAAGCCTAGCGGGCCAGCGCCGCTTGCCATTCGGCAAGGGCGGCGTCACGGGCGGCGTCTGCCTCCTCGGGCGACAGAAGCAGCGACTTTGCCGGCCGGAACGCATCGAACCCGTCCGGCAGGCCCGCCGCTGGCGTCACCGCCGGATACATCCAGTTGGTCTGGGGGATCGCCGACTGGAATGCATCGGTCAGCAGGAAGGCCAGGAACTGATCCGCCAGTGCGGGTTGGTCGGTTGCGGCCAGTTTGCCCGCCACCTCGACCTGCAGGTAATGCCCCTCATCAAACATCGCAGCGGCCTTCGTGGCATCACTTTCCGCCAGCAGATGATAGGCAGGCGATGTGGTGTAAGACAGGACCATATCCGCCTCGCCTTCCAGGAACAGCCCATATGCCTCGGACCAGCCGGGGGTGACGGTCACAATATTGTCGGCCAGCGCTTCCCAGATTTCTGCGGCACGGTCGCCATGCGCGGCCTTGACCCACAAGAGAAGCCCCAGCCCGGGGGTTGATGAGCGGGGGTCCTGAATCACGATTTTCAGGTCTGATGCTGCAAGGGCGTCAAAGGATGTGGGTGCCTCGGCCAGCTTGGTCTTGTCATGGACAAACGCGAGCCAGCCCCAGTCGAAAGGCACGAACAGCGGGTCGGCAAAGTCCACCGGCAGGGTGGTTGCTGCCGTCACCCCATGCGGGGCAAACAGGCCCGTGGCCCCCGCCGCCGCCGTCAGGCTGGTATCAAGGCCAAGAACGACATCCGCCTCGGACGCCGCCCCTTCCAGCTGGATGCGCGCCAGGAGGGCCGCACCGTCACCGGAAGGGATGAACTGCAGGTCGCAGGCGCAGGTGGCCTCGAACGCGGCTTCAACCACGGGGCCGGGGCCCCACTCCGAGGTAAAGCTGTCATAGGTCAGCACAGTCAGGACGGGTGCTTCAGCCAGCGCCGGAACGGCAATGGCAGTCAGGCTCAGCAAGATTGGGCCCGCAGCAAGGAGTGTGGTTTTCATACGTTTCTCCATGATGCGACGGAATGGTCGGGGATGGAGAAACCCATGCACCTTCCCTCCGCCGGTATGATCCGGTTCAGGTTCGACGGGTTCGCTTTCGCATCTCAGCCTGTTGCCAGGCACCCCGAGGTGGGACAAAGGATAGGGATTTGAAGGGCGGGTGCAAGGGGGGTTAGAGTGCCTTGCGAAAGTGCGCGTCCCGAATCCAACGAAATCAGCCTGATACGCGGGTGTTCTACAAAGGCGTACGTCAGTTTTCGATCCAAAGCCGACCACAAACCCCCGGAAAAAAAACACCGGGCGGGGATTTCCCTGCCCGGCGTTTGCCGAAGTGCCTAGCCTGCCGGGCTTATTCGACGGCCTTGGAATCCTTGTCTTCCCCCGCGTCGCCACGGGTCTTCCACAGCGAGTAGAAGATGCCCGACGCGATGATCCCGATGGTGATGGCCAGCGACAGATACGGGTCAAACTTGCCAAGATAGTAGCTGTAGATGCCCTTGAACCCGATGAACACCAGCACGATGGCCAGCGCATAGTGCAGATAGTGGAAGCGGTGCACCAGGGCCGCCAGCGCAAAGTAAAGTGCGCGCAGGCCAAGGATCGCCATGATGTTCGCCGTGTAGACGATGAAGGTGTCCGTGGTGATCAGAAAGATCGCCGGCACGGAATCAACCGCGAAGATGACGTCGGCAAAATTGATCACGATCAACGACACGAACAACGGTGTGGCGAACAGGACCATCTTGCCCGAGGTCGGGTGCGGCTGGCGCACAAAGAACTTCTGGCCGTGAAGTTCCTTGGTCACGTTCATGAAACGCGACACCATTCCGATCATCGGGTTTTTCGAGACGTCGGTCTCGGACTCCGTGGCAACCAGCATCCTCAGACCGGTAAAGATCAGGAACGCGGCAAAGACCAGCGTCATCCAGTTGTAGTTCGCGATCAGCTCGGCCCCCACCGCGATCATGATGCCGCGGAGAACGATGACGCCGATGATGCCCCAGACCAGCGCGCGGTACTGATACTTTCGCGGGATGGCAAAGAAGGTGAAGATCAGCGAGATGACAAAGACATTGTCAATCGAGAGCACCTTTTCGATCAGATAGCCCTGGAAGTATGAGGCGACTGGGTTGGTCCCGTCGGTGGTGACCAGCGTTCCGTTTGCCCAGGCCCACCAGATATACCCGCCGAACGCGATAGAGATCATGATGTAGAACGCCGACAGTTTCAAACTTTCGGCGACGCCAATTTCATGGTCGTCCTTGTGCAACACCCCAAGGTCGAAGATCATCAGCGTGACGACGATCGTCAGGAACAAAAGCCAAAGCCAAACCGGCTTGCTTAGAAAATCAAGAAACAGGAATTCCATCCGCCGTCACCCTCGTTGCTCATGCGCTTTCAGGTCAGCTGTGTTGGCAAAACGGGTGCCGGGCATGACGAAGGCGCGATTTCAAAAGCGGTCCGACATCACGATATCCTGAAAAGGACACTCGTCAGAGGGGCCCGGCCCGCCGCGTAGCAAATCGTGCAGAATTGGCCGATAGTCAAGCCCGGCTTGGCCGGGCAGGTCAGATCGGACCCGCCCGGCAGCCGTTTTTCTTGCGTCAGGCCTTGTCGGCCTCAACGCCGCCGCGCGTCTTCCACAGCGAGAAGGCGACACCCGCGCCAAGGATCGCGAAGGTGACCCCAAGCGAGATGTTGGCGGGGAACTTCTCCATACCCAGAAGGTCGGCGATGAAGATTTTTGATCCGATGAACACCAGCAGCACGGCAAGCGCATACTTCAGATAGTGGAAGCGGTGGATGATCGCCGCCAGCGCAAAGTAAAGCGCCCGCAGGCCAAGGATGGCGAAGATGTTCGACGTGTAGACAATGAACGGGTCCGAGGTGATGGCGAACACCGCCGGAACCGAATCCACCGCGAAGATCACATCGACAATCTCGACCATCACCAGCGCCAGAAACAGCGGCGTGGCAAAGCTGACCAGCTTGCCGGTCTTCGGGTCAGGCTGCTTGACGAAGAAACTGTTGCCGTGGATTTCCTCGGTCACGTTCATCCGGCGCTTCATGAAGGTCAGCACCGGGTTCTTGCTGATGTCCATCGGCTTGTCGCCCATGAACATCATCTTAAAGCCCGTCAGGATCAGGAACACCGCAAAGATGTAGAGGACCCAGGAATACTGCGTCACCAGCGTTGCACCAAGGCCGATCATGATCGCGCGCAGCACGATCACGCCCAGGATACCCCAGAACAGCACCCGATGCTGATACATCCTGGGAATCGCGAAATAGGTGAAGATCATCGCGATGACAAAGACGTTGTCCATCGCCAGGGTCTTTTCGACCACGAAAGCCGTGAGGTAAAGTTTTGCGGCCTCGGCGCCAGGGATCAAGGTGGCGGCAACATCCGGTGCCGCGCCCGCAATCTGAAGGTTGAACGACCACCAGACAAAGCCCGAAAAGCCGACGCCAAGCGCAATATACATGGCTGACAGCTTCAGGCTTTCCGCCACGCCGATTTCGTGATCGTCCTTGTGAAGAACGCCCAGGTCAAAGACCAGAAGCGTGATGACCACGGCAATGAAAAGCAGCCACATCCAGACCGGTGTGCCCAAGAACAGCATAAGGAGGAATTCCATCCTCAACATCCCCAAATAGATGCGCCGAGGGGTCAGCCGGGAAGGCAGCAGGTTTGCCGGGCATGACATCGGGCGCGTTTCCCGATGCGGTCCGACATCACGCCGCCCCAGATGGGGGAGGTGTCAGAGGGGCCCGGCCCGCGGACCAAAAGTGGGCATCGCCGCCACGGGTTCAACCCCCCCGGCACACATATTCTCACGCGGGCGTGATATCTTCTTGTCGCGTCTGGCCCTTTTCCGGCAGGCAGGACTTGTCGGCAGGCCTGCGCCCCTTGTATGCCCGGTCCGAAGCCGGAGACCGCCATGAGCCTGAACACATTCGGACACCTCTTCCGCGTCACCACCTGGGGCGAAAGCCATGGGATTGCCATCGGCTGCACGGTGGACGGCTGCCCGCCCGGCGTGGCGCTGACCGAAGCCGACATCCAGCCCTGGCTGGACAAGCGCAAGCCGGGGCAGAACAAATACACCACCCAGCGGAAAGAACCCGATGAGGTGCGCATCCTGTCTGGTGTGTATGAGGGGCGGACCACCGGCACTCCGATCCAGCTGATGATCGAAAACACCGACCAGCGGTCGAAGGACTATGGCGAGATTGCCCAAAATTTCCGGCCTGGTCATGCCGACATCACCTATCACCAGAAATACGGCATCCGCGATCCGCGCGGCGGCGGGCGGTCTTCGGCCCGTGAAACCGCTGCCCGTGTGGCCGCAGGCGGTGTGGCGCGGGCGGCCTTGGCTGCCCTGGTGCCGGGGCTGACCATCACCGGCTACATGGTGCAGATGGGGGTCAAGGGCATCGACCGCAGCCGCTTTGACGCGGCAGAGATTGTGCGGAACCCCTTCTGGGTGCCCGACGCGCAGGCCGCAGTCGAATGGGCCGCCTATCTGGATGCGCTGCGCCTGTCCCACAATTCCGTCGGCGCGGTGATCGAGGTGGTGGCGCAGGGCGTCCCCCCGGGCCTTGGCGCGCCGATCTATGGCAAGCTGGACAGTGACCTGGCCGCCGCGATGATGTCGATCAACGCGGTCAAGGGGGTTGAGATTGGCGAAGGCATGGCCTCAGCCGCGCTGACCGGCGTGGACAACGCCGATGAGATCCGCATGGGGCCGAACGGGCCGGAGTATCTGTCGAACCACGCGGGCGGCATCCTTGGCGGCATCTCCACCGGTCAGCCGGTGGTCTGCCGCTTTGCCGTCAAGCCGACCTCAAGCACCCTGACGCCGCGCCAGACCGTGACGGTGGCCGGGGATGAGGTGGACCTGATCACCAAGGGCCGCCATGACCCCTGCGTCGGCATCCGCGCCGTCCCGGTGGGTGAGGCGATGATGGCCTGCGTTCTATTGGACCATCTGCTGCTGGACCGGGGCCAGACCGGCGGCGTGCGGGGCCAGATAGGTCAATAGGCCGCGCGGGTGGCCTCGGTTGCATTGGTGCCTGACAGGGTGCGAAACTCGGCCACAGCAGCAGCAGCCGCCGCCGACAGGAACCGCGTGTCGCCGCCGACGGTGACCATCCGGTAGCCCCAGCCGATGGCGCGGGTGGCATAGGTGGGCGTCCCGCAATGCAACGCCGCGATGATCCCGTGGGCATGACAGGCCGCCGCAATCCGTTGCAGGGCGGAAATCATCTCAGGCTCCTCCCGGTCCAGGCTTGGGGCCAGTTTCCCGGCGCTGAGGGACAGGGTCAGGTCGGTCGGCCCGACATAGATGCCATCCAGCCCCGGCGTGGCGGCGATGGCGTCAAGGTTGGCAAAGCCCTCCGCCGTTTCAACCATGGCAAAGGCCAGCAGTCGGGCGTTCGCGCCTTCAGCATAGCCCGCGCCATGGGCAAAGGCGGCGCGGGTCGGGCCAAAGCTGCGCACCCCCAGCGGCGGATAGCGCATGTAGCTGACCAGCGCCGCGGCTTCATCAGCGGTGTTGATCATCGGACAGATGATGCCATCCGCGCCCGCATCCAGCGCTTTCATCACATGCGCCGGGTCCAGCCATGGCACGCGGGCCAGAAGCGTGGCCCCGCTGGCGCGCATCGCCTGCAGCATCGGCAGAAGGTCACTGTAGTCCAGCGCGCCGTGCTGCATGTCGACGGTGACGCTATCAAACCCCTGCGCCGCCATGATTTCCGCCGTGAAGGCGTTGCCGATGGAACACCAGGCGTTCAGGCTGGGCTGGCCCGCGTTCCAGATCTTGCGCAGTTTCGTCATGCTGTTCCCCCCTTGGCCCCGCTGCATGAAGCGACGAAACCGGTGCGCTTTGCAAGGCGCGCGGCTTTAGCGCTAAGCCGCCTCGATGTTCCCGCCGTCCACGGTCATTACATGGCCCGTGGTCCGTTCGGCGCGGGCCAGCATCACGAACGCCTCGGCCACATGCCGCGCCTCAACCTCAACCCGCAGCAGGTTGCCGGCCATATAGGTCGTCTCATCCACCCCCCGCGCGGTGGAGCGGGCGGCGATCATGTCCGCCGACAGCAGGCCAGACCGGATGCGATCCGCGTTGATGCCGTTCACGCGGATACCCTCAGCGCCCAGTTCCAGCGCCAGCTGACGCAACAGGAAGAAGGTCGTGGCCTTGGGCAAGCCGTAGGCGGCGAAACCTTTCCCCGGGTTCACCGCCTGTTTTGAGACGTTGAACAGGATCTGCCCCGGTTCCGCCCCCCGCACCCCC
>JANPJU010000015.1:0-4277 GCA_031425675.1 Paracoccaceae bacterium
TAGATTTCGGCCTTGGCACCCACATCGACACCGGCGGTCGGGTCTTCGGTGATCAGCAGGCGGCGGCCAGAGTCCAGCCAGCGCCCGACCACGACCTTTTGCTGGTTGCCGCCCGACAGCGCCTCGATCGCCAGGGTCGGATCGTTGGGTGACAGGCCGACGCGGGCACCAATGGCCAGGGCCTGCGCTTCTTCGCGGCGGGGGGACAGGACGGACAGCATCCGCCGCCCCATGGCCGAGGGGTTCAGAAACGCATTCTCCCGGATTGCCAGTCCCGGTGCCACGCTTTCGCCAATCCGGTCGCGGGCGACTAGGCCGATGCCGGACCGCATGGCGGATTGCGAGGTGCGCAGGTCGGGGGCGTTGCCATCGAGGGTGACGCGCCCGGCGTGGCGGATCGCGCCGAACAGCGCGCGTCCGATGTCTTCGTGACCCGCCCCGCGCAGACCGGCCAGGCCCAGAAGCTCACCCCGCTTGATGTCAAAGCTGACGGGGCCGACGGCGGGGGTGGCAAGGCCTTCGACCTTCAGGATCGCCGGACCTTCCAGAACCGCAGGCCGGGCAATTTCACGCGCCTTGCGGCCAACGATCAGGCTGACCAGTTCTTCGGGCGTGGTGTGGCTGACCGGGCGCATGCCGACCATCTGCCCATCGCGCAGCACGGCCACACGGTCGGCAATGCGAAAGATCTCATCCAGCCGGTGGCTGACATAGATCATCCCCACGCCGCGCGCTTTCAACGGGCGCAGGGCGGTGAACAGCCGCTCAACTTCATCGGCGGGCAAGCTGGCGGTAGGTTCGTCCAGCACCAGAAAGTCACTGCTGGCGGCAAGGGCGCGGGCGATGGCGACCAGCGATTTCTGCGTGCGGGTCAGGCGTGAGACGCGGGCTGTCGCCGGAAACTCGGCCTCGACCAATCGCAGAGCGGCATCTGCTGCGGCTTCAGTCGCGGTCCAGTTGATGCGGCGGCCCTTGCGGACGTAGCCAAGCGCCACGGCGATGTTTTCAGCCACGCTCATCCATTCGATCAGACCAAGGTCCTGATGGATGAAGGCCACCTTTTGCCCGCCTGATTTGCCAGCCTCATGCGCATAGGGGATGCCGTCGATGCGGACTCCACCCTCGTCTGGCCGGTGGATGCCGCCAAGGACCTTGATCAGCGTGGATTTTCCAGCGCCGTTTTCACCCAGTAGTGCCACGATCTCGCCCCGGCCAACGGTCAATGAGACGCCTTTCAGGGCCAGCGTGCCCCCGAAGGATTTCACGACGTTGTCGAAGAACAGGCCGTCAGACGACGGGTGCATGGCTAATCCTCCCTGAGCGCTGCCGATGTGATCTGATCTTGCGTCAGATTTACCGGTAACGTACGCAAAGATGATCTGGCGACCACCGGGTGTCAAGCAAAAAGTTATCGATAACATTCAACGCCGTCCGCCAGTGAACTCCGCCAGTGAACTCGGCCAACAAGCTCAACCAGCGAACAAGGGCAAGATCGCGCCATGAAGTCCAATCTGGAAGATATTGCCCGCGCCGCCGGGGTCTCGAAGATGACGGTCAGCCGGGTGCTGCGCGGCGGCTCGGGCTTTTCAGACAAAACGCGTGACCGGGTCAAGAAAATCGCCGAGGCAGTCGGGTATGTGCCCAACCGCCTGGCTGTGGCCTTCGGGGCCGATCAGTCCGGCACACTGGTGGGGATGTGCGTGCCGCGCCTGACATCGGGGCTGTTCGGGCATGTGCTGGACGGGGTTGACCGGGCGCTGTCGCGGCTGGGGTATCAGCTGATGATCGGGGCCACCAACCATTCCGCGGATGAGGAAGAGGCCTGGGTGCGGCAGGTCATGGCGTGGCGGCCTGCGGGGCTGATCCTGTCGGGGCGCACGCATACCGCGGGCACGGTTGATCTTTTGCGCGCCACAGCGGCCCCGGTGGTGGAAATCTGGGATCTGACAACCAGCCCGATCGACATGTCTGTCGGCTTTTCGCATTTCGACTGCGGCGCTGAGATGGGGCAGTTTCTGATCAGGCGCGGTCGCAGGCGGGCGGGTTATGTCGGCGCGCTGGCCCAGACTGACGGAAGGGGGGCAGACGGCATGGGTGCTGCGCGGCTTGAGGGGTTCGCGGCCACCCTGTCGCGCGCGGGCCACCCCTTGATCGCGCGCGAAGTGTTGCACGACGCACCGGGCTTTTACGCGGGCTATTACGGGCTTGAGACGCTGCTGGCGCGGCAGGTCGGGCTGGATGTGGTCTATTTCCACAATGATGAGATGGCGATTGGCGGTCTGGCCTACGCCCAATCGCGCGGGCTGCGGGTGCCGGAAGACATCGGCATTGCCGGTTGGGGCGGAATGGAGGCGGCGTCGATCCTGCCCCGCCGGTTGACCACGACCGTTGTCCCCACCACGGCCATCGGCAAAGCGGCCGCCGAGGCACTGGTCGCCCGCCTGAAGGGTGAGGCGGGGCCAGAGGTGACGGTGATCCCGACACGCCTTGTGCCGGGTGAGACGGGGTAGGCGACGCCGTTCAGTGCGCGGCCCAGGCGCCATGCGGGTGGTCAAGCCCGTCCAGCCGCTTGAAGCCGTGCAGGCCAAAGAAATCGCGCTGCGCCTGAATCATGTTGGCGGTGCCGCGCGCGGTGCGCATCATGTCAAACCACGCAAGGCCGGCGGACAGGGCAGGGCAGGCCAAGCCGTGCAGCGCCCCAGCCGCCACCACACGCCGCAAGGCGGGCACCGAACGGCGCAGATGGTCGGCAAAGAATGGGGCCAGCATCAGGTTGCGGCCATGGTCTTCGGCCAAAGCCCCGGCCATGTCGTTCAGCATGTCGGACCGGATGATGCAGCCCGCCCGCCAGACCCGCGCGATGGCGGGCATGTTCAACGCCCAGTCATATTCCGCGCCCGCCGCTGACATCATCGCAAAGCCTTGCGCATAGCACAGGATCTTGCCCGCGATCAGCGCCTGTTCCAGATCGTCCGGACCCAGCCCTTTCGCTGTTTCTGGGGCCGGGCCAAACACCGCCTCGCCCGCCGCGCGCTCTTCAAGCCGGGCCGAGACGTTGCGCGCCATTACCGCAGCCTCGATCACCGGAATGGGCGCGCCAAGGTCTTGCGCCTCGATCACGGTCCAGCGGCCGGTGCCTTTTTGTCCGGCGGCATCCAGGATCACATCCAGAAGGGGCGCGCCGGTGACAGGGTCGGCGGCAAGGGCGACCTTGCCCGAAATCTCGACTAGATAGGACCGCAGAACGCCTTCGTTCCAGCGCGCGAAAGAGTCGCCAACGGCGGTGGCGTCCATGCCCAGCCCGTCGCGCATCACGCCGTAGGTTTCGGCGATCATCTGCATGTCGGCGTATTCGATGCCATTGTGGACGGCCTTGACGAAATGCCCCGCACCCGCCGGACCCATGTGGTCGGCGCAAGGGGTGCCATCGTCGGCCCGCGCGGCGATGGCTTGCAGAACGGGGGCCATACGCGCCCAATCCGCCGCCGTGCCGCCCGCCATGATTGCCGGGCCGTGGCGCGCGCCCTCTTCGCCGCCGGACACGCCGATCCCCATCAGGCGGAACGGCAGGCCAGCGGAGTCGCGGCGGTTGGTGTCGTGGAAATTGGCGTTGCCCGCGTCGATCACCAGATCGTCGGGTCCAAGCAGGGGGCCAAGGGCGGCCAACTGGTCATCCACCGCCGATCCCGCCGGGACCATCAGGATGATCGCGCGGGGCGGCTGGATTGCGGCGACAAGATCGGCCATCGTCTCAGCCGGGGTGATATGGGCGGCCAGATCGCCGGCGTTTGCGTGAAAATCGCGGGTGACCTGCACGGTGCGGTTCCAGACCGCGATGGGAAAGCCCTTTTCGGCGATGTTCAGCGCCAAGGCGGCCCCCATCGTGCCAAGGCCGATCAGGCCGATATTCGGCTGCGTCTTTGTCATGGCCATTGCACGCCCTTTCGGTTCAGGATCACTGAATAGATACTGGTTGTTGCGGTGATGAAAAGCCGGTGCTTGGCACGTCCCCCAAAGCACAGGTTTGATACCAGTTCCGGCACGAAGATCTTGCCCATCAGGTGGCCGTCCGGCGCAATGCAATGCACTCCGTCGGCGGCCGAGGACCAGAGGTTGCCGTCGCTGTCGCAGCGGATGCCATCGGCGCAGCCGGGGCTGACCGTATGAAAGATCCGCCCGTTCACGGGCCATCCGCCAACCATGTCATAGACGCGGATGTGTTGGGGGTCGGCGCTGTGCATCCGCCCGGTGTCGGCCACATAAAGCCGGCTTTCGTC
>JANPJU010000016.1:0-4469 GCA_031425675.1 Paracoccaceae bacterium
GTCTTGCCCGCCTGCAGCGCGGTAATCTCGTCCAGCGTCAGCGCGCCCGCCGTCTCCGCCGCAATGTCCAGCGCTTGCCCAAGCACCATCCCGTCAATGCCCGACGCCTGTGCAAGGCCTGCAACCAGCGCCAGCCGTACCTCAGCCGACCCAAGCGCAGGATCGCACAAAAGCTGAAACGCCAGCGTCTGCAGGGCATCGCCTGCCAGCACTGCCGTCGCCACATCCCATTTCACATGCACGGTCGGCAGTCCCCGGCGCAGGGCGTCATCATCCATGCAGGGCAGATCGTCGTGGATCAGCGAATAGGCATGCAGCGCCTCGATCGCCGCTGCCGCACTGATCGCGCGCGCCTCTGGCACCCCCAGCATCCGCGCGCCTTCCAGCACCAGAAACCCCCGCAGCCGCTTGCCACCCCGCACCGCATAGCGCATCGCCTGCGTCACCGGCTGGTCCGCCTTGCCCGCCAACGCGTCCATCAGCCGCGCTTCGATCAGCCCGGCATCCTGCGCCAGAATCTGGGGAAAGCTCACATCCCCTCCGCCGGAGTCGTCCCGACAGCGCGGCCTTCCTGCGCCCGGATCAGTTCTACCTTTTCCTCGGCCTCGGACAGCTTCTTGGCGCAATGCGCCTTCAGCGCCGCCCCGCGTTCATACAGCGCAATCGACTGGTCCAGCGGCACTTCGCCCCGCTCCAATGCGCCGACAACCTGTTCCAGCGCGGCCATCGCTTCTTCGAATGTCATCGTCTCAACGGCTTTGTCGCTCATCGGCCCCGCTCCTCCAACACGCCCAGATGCGCCGCCACGGATGCCGCCAGCGCGTCCAGATCATAGCCGCCCTCAAGCGAGGACACCACCCGCCCGCCGGCAAAATCACACAGCCTGTCGGTCAGCCATGCGTAATCCTCCGCCTGCCACTCCAGCCCAGCCAAAGGATCATCGGCATGCGCATCAAACCCGGCTGAAATCAGCAGCAGTTCCGGCCCCCAAGCCGCCAGCGCCGGAAAGACCAACCGCTCATAGGCCTCACGCATCGCGCCGCCGCCTGACCCTTCGCGCAACGGCACGTTCAACACCTGCCCATGCGCGCCGCGTTCATCCGCCCGCCCGGTGCCCGGATAAAGCGGCATCTGGTGCGAGGAGACGAACAAACACCGCCCTTCATCCCACAGCAGATCCTGCGTGCCGTTGCCGTGATGCACGTCGAAATCCACGATTGCCACGCGACGCAAGCCGTGATGATCCAGCGCCCGCCTGGCCCCGATGGCCACCGTGCCCAACAGGCAAAACCCCATCGCGGTTTCCCGTTCGGCATGATGCCCCGGCGGCCGCCCCGCGACCAAGGCGGTCTTCGCTTCACCGGTAACCACCGCATCCACCGCCGCGCAAATCCCTCCCACCGCCCGCATCGCCGCGTCAAAGGACCCCGGCGACAGAAACGTATCCCCATCCAGCTGCGCCCAACCCTCGCCGGGCACCGCGCCGCGCACCCGTTCCACATACCTGGCGGGGTGACAACGCAGCACGTCCTCGACAGCACCCATCGGACAGTCGCGCCGCTCCAGCGCCAGCCCGACCAACCCAAGCTCCACCGCTGCCAGGCGCTCCACCTGCTCAGGGTGGCCGGGCGGTGTCACATGTCCGGCGCAGTCTGGGTGCGTGAACACCAAAACCATGGCTTTCTCTTCTCCAAATATCCCGGGGTCCGGGGCAGCGCCCCGGCGGCCAGCCAACCCTCAATCCGGCTGCAGCAGATAGCCCTCACCGCGCACCGTCTGCAGGTAGCGCGGGCTTTTCGGGTCCACCTCTATCTTTCGCCGCAACCGGGTGATCTGCACGTCCACCGCCCGCTCCTGCGCCGCATCGACGCCAGCCTGATCGCCCACCAGCTTGTCCCGGCTGATCGCCACGCCGGGCGCTGCCGCAAAGATCCGCATCAGCGCGGCTTCTGTCGCCGTCAGCCTGACCGGAGCCTCGCCGCGCCACATCTCGCCCCGATCAAGGTCGTAGCGCACCGCGCCGAGGTGGATCACCTGCCGAACCGGTTCCACCGCCCGCACCTGCGGCACCCGCCGCAGGATCGCGTTGATCCGCAGCAGAAGTTCCTTCGGCTCGAACGGCTTGATGAGGTAGTCATCCGCCCCCGCCTCCAGCCCCTCGATCCGGTTCGACGCCTCGCCCTTCGCGGTCAGCAGCAGGATCGGCGTCTGCATCCGCTTGCGCAGATCGCGGGTCAGGGTCACGCCATCTTCGCCCGGCATCATCACATCCAGGACGATCAGATCAAACTCCAGCCCCGCCAGAATGCGCCGCGCTTGCGCTGCATCCCGCGCGACAGAAACCATGAAGCCGCCCCGCATCAGGAACTTCTGCAACAGCCCGCGAATGCGTTCGTCGTCGTCAACGATCAGCAGATGTGCGTCGGGAACCATCAACCACCCTCTTTCAGACGGTTGTACTGCTTGCGCATTTCGGGGTCCATCATCGCTTCCAGCACTTGACGAAAGCCCTGCACCGCCGATGGCCCAGCTGCACGGTACGCCGCCCGCATCCGCGCCCGTTGCGCATCCGACAATTCGCGTTCCAGGATCAACCCTTTCTCTGTCAGGAACAGATGCCGTTCCCTTGCGTCAACACGTCCCTTTTCACTGCGCACCAGACCGTCATCAATCAACGTCCGCAACACACGATTCAACGATTGCTTTGTAACACCAAGGATCGCCAGCAGGTTGGAAACCGTTGTTCCCGGGGACCGATGCACGAAATGGATCGCCCGGTGATGCGCACGGCCATAGTCCATGCCGTCCAGAATCCGGTCCGGGTCCGCCGTGAACCCGCGATAGGCGAAGAACATCGCCTCAATCCCCTTGCGCAACTGCTCATCCGTCAGGAACAGCAGCCCCTCGCCCCCGGCAGTCTCGACCATCGCGCCCTCCACTTTGGCGTGAATTTACGTCAGCCTTGTTGACTTTCCAAGCACGAACCCATAACGCTGCCCCGATTTCGCGCAAGAATCTGTCCGAAGCGGACCTTTCAGGCGCAACATTCGCAAAGGCAGGAGGGTGCTATGGCAGGCTATGACGATCGTGACGGGTTCATCTGGATGGACGGCAAACTGGTGGACTGGCGCTCGGCCAATGTCCACATCCTGACCCATGCCCTGCACTATGCCTCGTCGGTGTTCGAAGGCGAGCGGTGCTACAACGGCAAGATCTTCAAATCGACCGAACACTCCCAGCGTCTGCGGACCTCGGGCGAGCTTCTCGACATGCCGCTCCCCTACAGCGTGGCCGAGATCAACGCCGCGAAAGAGGCGACCCTCAAGGCCAACAACCTGACGGACGCCTATGTGCGCGCCATCGCTTGGCGCGGCGCGGGTGAGATGATGGGAGTGGCGGCCAACAAGAACCCAATCCGCATGGCAGTCGCCTGCTGGACCTGGGGCAACTACTACGGCGACGCCAAGTTCAAGGGCGCGAAACTCGACATCGCCAAGTGGAAGCGTCCCAGCCCCGAAACCATCCCCCACGCCGCCAAGGCCGCCGGCCTTTACATGATCTGCACCATGTCCAAACACGCGGCCGAAGCGAAGGGGTGTTCCGACGCCATGATGTTCGACTACCGCGGCTATGTCGCCGAGGCGACGGGCGCGAACATCTTCTTCGTCAAGGACGGTGAAGTGCATACGCCCCTGGCCGACTCCTTCCTGAACGGCATCACCCGGCAGACGGTGATCGGCATGCTGAAAGACATGCAGATCAAGGTCCACGAACGCCACATCATGCCGGAGGAACTCGAAGGTTTCGAGCAATGCTGGCTGACCGGCACCGCGGCGGAGGTTACCCCCGTGGGCCAGATCGGCGACTACAACTTCGAGGTGGGTGACCTGACCAAGCGCGTCGCCACCGAATACGAAAAACTGGTCCGCGCCTGACCAATCGCTCGTCGAGCACTTCGTGTACTCCTCGCTGACGTTGCGAGAAGCGCACAAAGTGCGACGACGAGCGGGTTCAGATCAGACGACTTCCGTCACAACCTCTATATTCCCCTTGGTCGCATTCGAATACGGGCAGATGAAATGCCCGCGTTCCGCGATCTTCTCCGCGACTGTGCGGTCAAGGCCCGGCAGGCTGACCACCAGCTTGACCTTCAGGCCAAAGCCGCCGTCCGACCGGCCACCAATGCCGACATGCGCGGTCACGGTCGCGTCTTCCGGCACCGCGCCCAGCTTTTCGCTGCCAGCGGCAAAGCGCATCGCGCCTAGGTAACAAGCGGCATAGCCCACGGCGAACAGCTCTTCGGGGTTGTGGCCAAGGCCGGAGCCGCCAAGTTCCTTCGGGCTGGTCATGGTGACCGTCAGCTGCCCGTTGGCCAGCGCCGCTATGCCGTTGCGGCCGCCGCCGGTGGCCTTGGCCTCGGTCCAGTATTTTGCGTCTACCGTCATGGCACTCTCCTATCGTGTGCGATT
>JANPJU010000017.1:0-14535 GCA_031425675.1 Paracoccaceae bacterium
GAGTTGATGTTCCAGGTGGCAAGGGTAAAGGGCATCGGGCGCAGGCTCCGTCTGGCAGGGACGGGCGACCCTAGGGCCGCCCGCGCCGGGGCTCAAGAGCCAAGACGAATCAATCGGTGACGGTGAAGGTGGCCAGAACGCAAAGATCCTGGGTTTGCGTCAACTCGGCACCGGCATCGGTCACAAAGCGCATGTCGTATTCGCAGACATCAAGACCATCGGCGATGCTGACATCGCCGGAAACACCAGGCTCAACCCCTTCGACCATCAGGATATTCTCACCCCATTCTTCTTCGTCAACCGCAGAGACATACATTTCGACAATGGTGTGCGAGCTGTCGTTGACCAGGGTAAAGGTCAGTTCCTGAGCCAGAGTGGGCGATGCCAGCAACACCGCGACGACGCCTGCAACAAAACCGGTACGCATGAGAGTCTCCAGATATGGGTCGCCACAGATTGCCCGCGGCGCTGCCGCTTCATGCAAAGCAAATGTGGAGAGTGCAAGGCGCTGATGTGCCGCCCAGGTGTCGCTAAGGCGAAAGCCCGGCAAGCGCGGTCAGCAGGGTGGCGTCAAAGCGGACCGGGTCTTCGATCTGCGGGATATGGCCGACCTCATCCAGAATGAACAGCGGTGCGCCGGTCAGATCGGCCAGCGCCTGACCCTGCACCAAGGGCGTGGCGGTGTCACGGTCGCCCCAGATGAAGGCAAGGGGCAGGGTCAGCGACTGCCAGCCTTGCGCCGTGGTCGACGCGGCCCCCTTTGGCGGCACCAGCAGGCTGGGCAACCAGTCGGCAACGGCAGCGGTGGTGCCGGGGCGGCGTGTGGGGTCCAGCAGCATGTCGATCACCTGGGGTGTCGCGGCGTCCTTGCGGTACAGAAACCGGCGCAACAGCGGACCCATGGCCGAAGGGTTGGTGACCGTGGCTGACACCGCCAGTTCCCGCATGAACGGGTTGCCCAAGGGCCAAGGCGGCGTGCCGCCGTCAGACCCGCCCAGCCCGATGGCCCCAGAGACCACGATCAACCCGGCCAGCGCTGCCGGGTCGGCGATGGCCGCCTCAGCCGCAGCCCCCGCGCCGAAGGAATGGGCCACGACCACCGGCTTGACCCCCAGCGCCGTCACCAGCGCCAGCAATCGCTGGCCTTGGGTCTGGCGGCTGTAATCGCCGGCATCATCGCGGAACGACCAGCCCATCGGTGGCATGTCGAAGGCAATCGCACGATAGCCTGCGTCAGCCAGCGCCATTTGCGTCGGCCGCCACATCCGCGACCAGCCGACCGACCCATGCACCAGAAGGACCGGCGTGCCACCTTCGGGCCCAAGCTCTTCGACGTAAATATCGCCCAGCGCGGTTTCGACGATCCGGCCTTCAGGCGGCACCTGGCCCGGCAAGATGGCAACCTCGCGCAGCGATGCGGCCAGACGCAGGCCCAAAAGCCCCATCATCACCACGAAGACCAGAATTGTCAGAAGTCCAACCACATAGCGCATACCCCTTGGCTAACAGAGGCGGCGGGTTGCGGCAACATTGCCAGACCCGACTTGCCAGATGGCAACGGGCAATGGGCAATAGGCAAAAAAAGGCCGGGCACAAAGCCCGGCCAGTTCCAACAGGGAGGATGTCACGCCATAACCCCGACGCGACCAGGGGAACCCGAAGCACAACCTGTGCATGTCAAAAAGGTAGCAAGCAAATCCGGCAACAATAAGCCCCAATGCGCAAGATTTCTGGGCTGTTGCAAGGCAGCCGCAACACAGCGGCAGCTTCGCAACAGCCCGAAGCCTTAGGCAACCAGCCGGTAACCGCCGCTTTCAGTCACCAGAATCCGCGCGTTCGAGGGATCAGGCTCAATCTTCTGGCGCAGACGGTAGATGTGGGTCTCCAGCGTGTGGGTGGTAACCCCGGCGTTGTAGCCCCACACCTCATGCAGCAGCACATCGCGGGCCACCACGTTCTGGCTGGCGCGGTACAGGAACTTGAGGATGTTGGTTTCCTTTTCCGTCAGGCGGATCTTCTTGTCCTTTTCGTCCACCAGCATCTTCTGGGCGGGCTTGAAGGTGTAGGGACCCATCTGAAAGACGGCATCTTCGGACTGTTCATGCGTGCGCAATTGCGCGCGGATGCGGGCCAGAAGAACCGGAAACTTGAATGGTTTGGTCACGTAGTCATTGGCACCGGCATCAAGGCCAAGGATCGTGTCGCTGTCGGTATCATGGCCGGTCAGCATCAGGATCGGGCATTTGACGCCGCCCTTGCGCATCCGGCGGCACAGCTCACGGCCATCGGTATCGGGCAGGCCCACGTCAAGAATAACCAGATCGAAAAGGCCAGCCTTGGTCTTTTCCATGCCTTCGGCACCAGTGCGCGCCTCGAACACGTCAAAGTCTTCGGTAAGGACAAGCTGCTCGCTCAGCGCTTCGCGCAGGTCGTCATCATCGTCCACCAGAAGGATCTTGCGAAGTTGGGCCATGACTGCCTCCATTGCGTCTGAGGGGGAGATGCGTCGCGATCACGGTTCCTGCAAGATTTGCTACCAAACTCTCACGCGGTCGTGTCGCATGGCCGGGGAATGTTTCAATTTCAATGGCTGGGGGGTATGACTGCGGCCATGACGCTGACCCTGACCACCACCGAACGGCTGACCCGCGCCCGGGGCGATCTGCGCATGGGCGTGCCTGTGGTGCTGTGCATGTCAGGGTCAGCCGCGCTGATTGTGGCGGTTGAGGCGCTGGAACCGGCCCGCCTGACCGACCTGCGCGGCTTTGGCACGCCGGTTCTTGCCATCACCGCGCGGCGGGCGGAAACGCTGAAGGCGCGGGCCTATGACGGGGATCTGGCGCGCATTGCCTTGCCCGCAGATGCCGGGCTGGCGTGGTTGCGGTCGGTCGCCGACCCGGCGGATGATCTGCGGATGCCGATGAAAGGCCCGCTGCAATCCCTGCGCGACGGGCCAGCGGACCTGCACCGCGCGGCCCTTGCCCTTGCCAAGTCGGCGCACCTGCTGCCGGCCGTGCTGGTTGTGGCCGTCACCCATCCGCTGCAACTGGCGCAAGACAGCGGGCTGACGGTGTTGGCGCTGGACGACATCACGCCCGTTCTTGCCGCCCTGTCCCCGTTGGCCGAGGTGGTTTCCGCCCGCGTGCCGATGGTCGCCTCCAGCGCCGGGCGGGTGCATATCTTCCGCCCCGATGACGGGGGTGAGGAACATTACGCCATTGAAATCGGCCAGCCTGACCGAAGCCAGCCCGTGCTGGCGCGGCTGCACTCGGCCTGCTTCACCGGCGATGTACTGGGCAGCCTGAAATGCGACTGTGGTCCACAACTGCGCGCGGCACTGGCGCAGATGGGGGCGGAAGGGGCCGGGGTGCTGCTTTACCTCAACCAGGAAGGCCGCGGGATCGGCCTTGCCAACAAGATGCGCGCCTACAGTTTGCAGGATCAGGGGTTTGACACGGTCGAGGCAAACCACCGTCTGGGGTTTGAAGATGATGAGCGGGATTTCCGCCTTGGCGCGGAGATCCTGCGCAAGATGGGCTTTTCCGCCGTGCGGCTGATGACGAACAACCCGCGAAAGCTGGCGATGATGGAAGGCTGCGGGCTGCATGTCACCGAACGTGTGCCGCTGCATGTGGGGCAGACAGCTGAAAACCGCGCCTATCTGGCGACCAAGGCCGCGAAATCGGGGCATCTGTTGTGAAGCGGCAAGACCTTGTCGTTTCCCCCATGGGCGTCCGGTTCATGGGCCGCCGCTTTCCCTGCACGCTGGGGCGCAGCGGGATTGTCCCCGGCCCGCAGAAGCGGGAAGGCGATGGGGCTACCCCGGAAGGGGTGCATACGCTGGTTGGCATGCTGTATCGCCCGGATCGTTTGGCACGTCCCGCCGACTGGGCGCTGCCGATCGGGCCTGCGGACCTGTGGTCCGATGATCCAAGGGATGAGGATTACAACCTGATGGTCCGCGCGCCACATGGCTTTCGCCACGAACGCCTGCGCCGGGCCGACCCGATGTATGATCTGGTGATCCTGACCAACTGGAACTGGCCCCATGCCGACCCGGGCCGCGGATCGGCGATCTTCATCCACCAGTGGCGGCGTCCGGGGGCACCCACGGCAGGTTGCGTCGCCCTGCCCCGCCGCGCGCTGCACTGGATTGCCCCGCGCATCACCCATCAGACGCGGCTGGTGATCCACGGCTGAGGGGTTCACCCAGCGCAAGCCCCCTTCCCAAACCGCTTTGGACCCCCTACCTTGCCCCCAAAAAGGGGGAACGATCATGGCCAAAACGCCGTCCGGCACGGATGACGAGATCTTTGATCTGCGGCTGGTCCGGTCTGCCCCTGATCTGTTCCCGATGCTTGAGGCGCTGTATGGCGCGCACCCCACCTATCCCGCCTTCCGTGACCATCTGGTCACGGCGCTGCGCAAGGGCTGGGCCGACCGCCCCGCCGACCTGCGCCGCCTTGATCTGGCCCGCGATCTTGAGCCGGACTGGTTCCAGCGCCCCGGCATGGCGGGGTATGTCTTCTACATCGACCGCTTCAACGGCACGCTGCAGGGGATCCTTGAAAAGCTCAATTACCTTGAAGACCTTGGCATCACCTATGTCCACCTGATGCCTTGCCTGAAGCCCCGCCCCGGTGACAGCGATGGCGGCTATTCGGTGATGGACTACCGCCAGATCAACCCCGACTTCGGCACGATGGCGGATTTTGAGGCCGTCAGCGCCGCCCTTCGCGCCCGTGGCATTTCCCTGTGCGTGGACCTTGTGCTGAACCACACCGCCAAGGAACACAGCTGGGCGCAGCAGGCGGCGAAGGGCGACCGCAGCTATCAGGACTATTACCTGATGTTCGACACGCCCGACCTGCCCAATCAGTATGAACGCAGCCTGGTTGAGGTGTTTCCCAACGACGCCCCCGGCAATTTCACCCATTACCCGCAGTTCGGCAAATGGGTCTGGACCACCTTCAACGAACACCAATGGGATCTGAACTGGGCCAACCCGGCGGTCTTCCTTGAGATTGTGGAGGTGATGCTGTTCCTTGCGAACAAGGGCGTTGACGTGCTGCGCCTTGATGCGGTGGCCTTCATGTGGAAACGGATGGGCACCCGCTGCCAGTCCGAACCCGAAGTCCATATGCTGCTGCAAGCCCTGCGCGCCTGCAGCCGCATCGCCAGCGCCGCCGTGCTGCATCTGGCCGAAGCGATTGTCGCCCCGGCGGAAATGCTGCCTTACCTTGGGCGCGGGCGGCATGACGGGAAGGTGGCGAACCTTGCCTATCACAACAGCCTGATGGTGCAGTTCTGGTCGGCGTTGGCCACCCGCGACACCCGCCTGATGACGCATGTCCTTGGTACCCATTTCCCCGACCGGCTGACCAACGCGACCTATGCCACCTATATCCGCTGCCATGACGATATCGGCTGGGCCATCACCGATGACGATGCCCGCGCTGTCGGCACCTCTGGTCACGGGCATCGCAACTTTCTGTCGGATTTCTATGAGGGCAGCTTTCCCGGCACCTTCTCCACCGGTGCGCTGTTTCAGTATAACGAGGCGACGGGTGACAAGCGCATCTCTGGCAGTTTTGCGTCGCTGGCCGGGCTAGAGCGGGCCGAAGGCGCGGCTGATGTTGCAGGCGTGGAAATGGCGGTGCAGCGCATTCTTCTGGGCCACGCGCTGATCGCGGCCTGGGGGGGTATCCCGTTGATCTATATGGGGGATGAGCTTGCCCTGCCCAACGACCACGGCTATCTGAACGACCCTGACCATGCCCATGACAGCCGTTGGATTCACCGCCCTCGCATGGATTGGACCCGCGCCGCGCAGCGCCATTCCGGCGACACCCCCGCTGCGCGCGTGTTCTGGGGCACGAAACAGATCCTTGCCCGCCGCGCTGCAACACCGGCCCTGCACGCGGGCATCCCAATCCGCGTCATAGCGTCCGGCAATGACGCGGTGCTGGCGTTTCAGCGCCTTGCCCCGACCGGCACCCTGCTGGGCCTGTTCAACTTTACCGAACGCTGGCAGCATGTGGATGCGGCGCAGGCCCGCGCCCTTGGCGTTGCCGCGATGCATGATGCGCTGTCGGATCAGCCGGTTGAAACGCATCAGGGCCAGATCGTCCTGCCGCCCTACGCCCGCGTCTGGCTGACCTGAGGGTTTGCTGACTGGACGGGCGCAGCAAGCCGCGCCATGCTGCGCGCGTGATCAAGCATGGGGTGCCGCATGGCGCTGACAAGACGGGCGGCGCTGTTCGGGGCCGGGGCGGCAGTGGGCGTGGCGGGCAGCCGCTGGATCGGGGCGTCAAACCCTTCGCTGGACGGGGTGCAGGTCATCACGCCCACCGGGGGTGCGCGAACGCTGAACGACGCCTCGCTTCTGTCAGAAACGCCGATCTTCAAGCATGTGATCGTTGACGAACCCCTCAAGGACGGCATGATCGCCGCCTTGCGCGCCGAGTTGAAGGCGGCTGAGGCTGATGGCCGCCCGGTCAGCGTCTCGGCGGCGCGCCATTCGATGGGTGGTCAATCGATCCCGAGCGATGGTCATGCGATCACACTGAACACCGGCGTCGTCAGCTTTGTGCCGGGGGGTGATACCTATTCCGTGCTGGCGGGCGCACGCTGGCACCAGGTGATTGACGCGCTGGACCCGTTCGGCCTGTCGCCCAAGGTGATGCAATCAAACAGTGATTTCGGCGTGGCCTCAACCTTTTCGGTCGGCGCGCATGGCTGGCCGATCCCGTATGGGCCGATGGGGTCAACCGTACGATCGGTGCAGATGCTGCTGGCCGATGGCAGCCTTGTCACTGGCTCACGCAGCGAAAACGCTGACCTTTTTGCCGCCGCGATGGGGGGCTACGGCCTGATCGGCCTGATCACCGAACTGGAGGTTGAGGCGGCACCGAACCAGCTGCTTGAGCCGACCTTCACCACCATGCCCGCCACCGATTTCGCCGCCGCTTTCACCGCTGTCGCCGATGGGTCGACCCCCATGGCTTACGGCCGGCTGAACATCGACCGAGAGGGGTTCTTTGACGATGCCATGCTGGTGACCTACCGCGCGGTTGAGGGGGAGATTCCCCCCGCCAGCGGGTCAGGTCTTCTGTCAAAAGTCTCACGCCACATCTTCCGCGCGCAGCTTGGCAACGAATGGGTCAAACGCCGCCGCTGGGGGATTGAAACCGGGATCGGCGCGGCATTGGCGGGGGCGTCAAGCCGGTCCAGCCTGATGAACGAACCTGTCATCACCTTGGACGACCGCGACCCCACGCGCACCGACATCTTGCATGAATACTTCGTCGCCCCTGACCGTTTCGGTGACTTCATCACGGCGGCAAAACAGATCATCCCCGGCAGCTATCAGGAACTGCTGAACATCACCCTGCGCTATGTCGCCCAGGACCCCACGGCGCTGCTGTCCTACGCGCCGGACGGCCCGCGCATCGCCTCGGTCCTGCTTTTTTCCCAGGAAATGACCGCGCGGGGTGAGGCGGACATGGCCCGCATGACGGCTGCGATGATCGAGGCGGTTCTGGCCATCGGCGGCAGTTATTACCTGCCCTACCGCCTGCACGCGACGCCGGACCAGTTCACCCGCTGCTACCCCCGCGCGGCAGAGTTTACCGCGCTGAAACGCCGGATCGACCCCGGGCTGCGCCTGCGCAATGCCCTGTGGGACACCTATATGGAGGCGCTGTAAGTGACCCTGCACCGCAAGACCGCCCTTGCCTATGCCGTGATCCTGGCGCTGGTCGCGTCGTTGAACTACCTGCCCATTCCGGGAATCGTGGACGCCGAAGGCCGCACGTTCGGCATCTTCGCGCTGGATATCTATGATGACGCACTGCACGCAGCCTCGGCCCTTTGGGCGCTGCTGGCGGCGATCATATCCACCCGCGCGTCGAAGATGTTCCTGATCCTGTTCGGCGCGCTTTACTTCCTTGACGGGCTGCTTGGGTGCTTTGCCGGGTCTGGTTTCCTGGATCTTGGCATCTTCACCTGGGGGGTGCTTGATATTTCCTACACCCTCAAATTCCTGTCTTCCGTCCCTCACCTTATCCTGGGTGGAGCGGCGCTTTTGATCGGGCTAAAGCGGTGAGGGTCCTTTTCCGACTGTTCCGCCGCCTGATCCTGCTGGTCGTGGTGTTGGTACTGGGGCTTCTGTCCCCCATCGCTTACATTGAAACCATGTGCCGCCCCGAAGGCCTCGCCGAGATGCGGGTGCCGCTGGTTGGCACCGAATGGCAGCGGCCCGAAGGCCGGACCCTGCTTACTTACCCGGAATGGCACATCGTCCACGCCTATGCCGACTATGCCGAGGTGATCCGCACCGGTGATCCGCATGATTACGGATTTTTGTCGTCGATAGGTGGCTTCTGGTCTTCCACATGCGCGCTATCGCAGGCCTCGGGTCCGCATGGCGGTTTCCCGTGGGAGACCAAGCAGATGGTCTACACCATCGGCGTCAGCTTTACGGCGGAACTGCTGGCCAAGGCCGCCTATGAAGAAACGATTGGCCGGGTCTTTACCGTGCTGCGCGGCCAGACCCGCGCACCGCTGGACGATCTTTCCGCCCGGCAAGCGGCAGATTATGCAGTCTTTTTGCAGCAAGTGCCGTGGTATAAATGGGATTTCACCCGCGACGCCGGGGAATTGGACGCGGCGACCGATACCCTGCGTGACCGCGAACGCCGCCTTGCACTGGGCCTGGAATACCGGGCCAAGGCTGCCTATGCCAAGGTGATCGAGGCCGCCGTCGCCGCCGTGGGTGCGGACCAGCTGCGCCTGCGGGCTGTTGTGACAGGGGTGGACGCGGCCAGCCTTGCCGCCTTGCCCGACGTTCAGGTGATCGGCACTTTGCCCGAAGGCACGGTGATCGAGGCGCCCCGCTACCGCGCCTTTACCCGTCTTGCTGAAACCATCGTCGCCAGCGGGGGAGAGTTTGTGGAAATTGCCGGCAATGATGACATCCTGTTCACCATGGTGACCGACGTCCCTGACGCTGTGACGCTGTATTCCTTCCCGCGACAGGGCAATCCCGGCTTTCGCTATCTTGTGCTTATCCCGGTGGCCGAGATTGGCCAAACCCTGCGCGCCCTGCCGCCTGGGGCGCTGGAGCATATCCATGAATATTGACGGGCGCTGGATTGCTGCCGTACCGCTGGTCCTGTCTGGCTGGATCGGCACGTTGGCCGTGGTCATGCGACTGGGCGGCGATGCCCCGGCGGCGCTGGTCATGTTCCCGCCCGAGGGGTTCATCAGCCAGCTGCCTCAGGGCATTGCGGTGGTCAGCGCGGGGCCTGTCAGTGTCACCTTGAGCGGTGGTGATGGGCTGGTGGCCGCACTTTACAGACTTGGCGCGCCCCTGGTGCTGCCTGCCGGGCTAACCGGCTGCTTTCGCCAATCGGGGCCTCAGACCGGGTAGCTGCGCGCACCGAAGATCGCGCTGCCAACGCGGATATCAGTCGCGCCCAGCGCAATTGCTGCCTCAAAATCCCCGCTCATCCCCATCGACAGGCGAGACAGCCCGTGGTCGGCCGCCATTTGTGCCAGCATGGCGAAATGCGGGCTTGAATCCTCGCCCTCGGGCGGGATGCACATCAGCCCGACTGGCGACAGGTCCAACGCGTGACAGTCCTTCAGGAACCCGGCCAGATCGCCCGGCAGAACGCCGGCTTTCTGCGGCTCTTCCCCGGTATTAACCTGCACGAACAGGTTGGGACACATACCCCGCGTCTGCGCCAGCGCAGCCAGCTTCTGCGCCAGTGACGGGCGGTCCAGCGTGTGGATTGCGTCGAAAAGTTCAACCGCAACCTTGGCCTTGTTGGTTTGCAGTGGACCGATCATGTGAACGGCGACAGGCCCGAACGCGGTCCGCAGGTCCGGCCATTTTCCAGCGGCCTCTTGCACGTAATTCTCGCCGAAAACGCGGTGACGGGCCTGCAACACACCCTTAACCCGGTCAAGCGGCTGCACCTTTGACACGGCGATCAGCGTCACCGACCCCGGCGCGCGGCCGGCTGCGGTTTCGGCTGCGGCGATCCGGGCGGTGATGTCTGCAAGTCCCATGCCACACGCCCCTTGTTTGACTGCGCCACAGACCCTAGCGGGGATAGCACAAAAGAAAAGGGCGGGCACGATCGGCCCGCCCCGAATGGATGATGGACCGATGATCAGAAGTCGAAGGACAGACCCAGATCCATCGCGTCGTCGCCGGTGCCGTTGTCCTTGACATAACCGCCCTTGACCGCAGCCCCGCCGCCCAGATCATAGGTTGCACCCAGACCATAGCGGTCGGTGCTGTCGAACGCCTGCTGGGCGAAACCGGTCATCGTCAGCGCGCCAAGGGCATAGTCCAGCGACACCGCCAATTGCCCACCGTCGCCGGCGTCCTGCGTATCACCATAGACCAGCTTGCCGGTCACCGGCCCGGCGATGAACGACCCGCCGATCAGAACCTGCGAAAATCCGGTTTCAACGTCTTCATAGCCCAGCGACACGCTGTAAAGATCGCTCGCGAACTTCAGGCCCACGGCGTAGCGTTCCGTATCCGCACTCGGATCGACCATCGACACGTAACCGGTGAAGGCGCCGCGCGAATATTCATAGGACAGCCGCGGCGTGGCCGGGGCATCGCCTTCAGCGTTATAGGCAATCTCATGCCGGTCATCGAGATCGGTCAGACCCACGGCGGACACCTGTCCTACCGCCTGTTCGGCGGCGCTGTCGATGTCACCCATCGTCAGCTTGCCGAAAGCGCCCGCGATATAAACTTCGCCCGCGTCGCCGATATTTGCGGCTTCCGCGTCATTCATCCGGAACTCAGCCCCGAAGCTGACGCCACCATCGGTGATCCCGGTCAATGTGAACTTGACCCGCGCGCGGCTGGTGAACCCAAGGTTATCCGCGCCGAAATCGTCGATCACACCCATGCGCGCGTCGCCGGAAAGGGTCACCTCGGCCATGGCAAGACTGGCGGAGAAGGCAAGGATGGCGGTTGAAGCGAGGAGTTTCTGCACGATCGGACCCTTAGGTTCTTGATGTTGCCCCATGATCCCGGATTGCCCCCCCGCTGCAACAGCGTTTCAGGGCATCTGGCTGAACTACTTTGCCGTTGTGTCAGCGATGCCACGCAATCACGGGTTGGCCCCAGGAAAAAAGCGGGCCAAGGCCCGCTTTTCCAGTCTTCATACCAGCATCGGATCAGAACGCGAAGGACACACCCAGATCAGCGGCGCTGGTGTCGTCGGACTCGTTCTTTACATAGCCGCCCACAACCTTTGCGCCACCGCCAAGGTCATAGGCCGCGCCCAGACCGTAGGCTTCGGCATCGACCCCAAGGGGGGCGTCTTCGTCATCGGTGTAGAAGGCAGTGAAGGTCAGCGCGTCCATGGTATAGTCAACCGACACTGCCGCCTGATCCCAGTCGGGGCCACTACCGCCGCCAGTATCAACCTTTCCGTCAACATAAGCCGCCTTGACGGTCACCGCGCCGAACGTTGCGGTCGCGCCAACCACAACCTGCTCCCACACGTAATCATCTGCGGCATTCAGGTTCTCGTAGGCGACCGCGAAGGTGTAGGCCCCCGTGCTGTATTTGACAGCGGCGGCAACGGCTTGCCCACCAGCCGGCTGGTTTGGCTGGGTTGAGGACGCGTAGAAGGTGAAATCGCCCATGCTGTATTCATACAGCGCCGTCGGATCGACGGTGTCGTCAAGGCTGACCGTTCCACCATCATCAAAGTCGCTGCCGCCGTTGCTGATATAGCTGATCTCGTTCAGATCGCTTAGCCCGGTGAGGCCGACACCGGACACGTGGCCAACGGCGGTGTTTGCCGCACCGTCCACGTCACCCATGCTCAGCTTGCCGAACGCGCCTGACAGGAAGACCGACCCGGCAGTGCCTTCGTTTGCGCCGACGGCGTTGTCAGCCCGGAACGAGGCACCAAAAGACAGGCCGGTATCGGTTTCGCCGGACAGGGTGAATTCCACCCGCGCGCGGCTGGTGAACCCGGTGTTGTCTGCGCCGAAGTCGTCGATCACACCCATGCGGGCGGAACCGGACAGCGTAACCTCGGCTGACGCAGCGCCAAGGCTGGCGGCAAGGATCATGGACGAGGCAAGGAGATGGCGTTTCATTTTTTGTGTCCCGGCGATAATTAACTACTTTTTAATGATCCCGACCCTGCCAGATCGCAAGCGTGCAGATCGGCGTGTTCCCGCTTGTTTGCGCAATGTAACCCTGCGGCAACATGTCTGCGGCAGAAATGAAAAAGAGCGGGCCGAAGCCCGCTCTCTCCCAAGTCCAGATCCCGAAGGATTAGAACGAGAAGGACACACCGAGGTCGATCGCGTCGGTGTCATCGGTTTCGTTCGAGACGTAACCGCCGACAACCTTGGCGCCGCCGCCGAGGTCGTAAGCCGCGCCGATGCCATAGGCTTCGCCCTGGCCCAGAGCGCCGAACTCTTCTTCGTCAGCGTAGAACGCGGTGACCGACAGCGCATCAGCGCTGTAGGTGGCCGACAGGTGGTACTGGTCGAACGACGGACCGCCCGCATCAGCCTGGCCATAGTTGGCTTTCAGGACAATGGCACCGAGGGTAGCCGAAGCACCGATGATGATGTGGTCCACGTCAACGCCGGTCGCGATTTCTGCGTTTTCGTAGCCGAGAGCCACGGAGAACGTGTCGGCCGAGTACTTCAGGCCCAGCGAGAGAGCCGAGTCGAGGTCCGTGGCAAGCGCGCCCTGGTTGTTGTCCGGGTTGGTCGCCGAGATGATCGCGGTGAAAGCGCCGGTCGAGTATTCGTAGGCAGCGGTCGGATCCGAAGGGCCGTCGCCAGCGCCGATGAACACGCCTTCGTTCAGGTCGGACAGACCGGTGAGGCCAACGCCATCAACATGGCCAACGGCCTGCAGAGCGGCGGAGTCGATGTCGCCCATGGTCAGCTTGCCGAAAGCGCCCGACATGAAGACTTCGCCAGCGTCGCCCGAGTTGGCGGCGGAAGCGTTGTCAGCACGGAACGTCGCGCCGAACGACAGGCCGCCATCGGTTTCGCCCGAAAGGGTGAACACAACGCGTGCACGGCTGGTGAAGCCGGTGCTGTCATCAGCGAAGTTGTCGATGACACCCATGCGAGCCGAACCCGACAGGGTCACTTCAGCGGCAGCGAAGCCGGCGGTTGCCGCCAGGATGCTGGTCGCGAGAAGAACTTTTTTCATTTTTTCCCTCTTTCTTCAAGGTAAGCCCGCCGCAGGGGAATCCGCAGGGGAATGAAGGGTATTTCGCCCCAGACGCCCTCGATTGCAACGCCAACAGGCAGACGGCGGAAAAACGTCGGTAAGTTGGTGCAGCAAAGCCACAGGTCAGGAATCCCCGGCAAGCCGGCGTTAACCCGGGCATGCAACCGCAGGGGTTTTGCGGGCCGCCCGCGGGGCAAGTGATGCCGATACCCTGTGGTTGCACGGCATGTTGCGCCCGCGAGACTGCTATAAACGCCCCGTGTGCAGGCAGGACGGATGCGCCGCCAGCAGGCGCGAAAGGCCTTGGCAGGCCAAGGGTGTCGGGTTAGACAGCGGAACGCGGAAACGATGGGTGGCTTGATGATCTTGCAGCAACTTGCACGGGTGGCACTGGCCACGGGGCTTACCCTGTCGCTGGCGGCCTGTGGTGGCGGCGGGCTTTTCAACCGCGGTGCCTCGATCCCGACCGGTGAACAAATGACCCGCAAGGAAGCCGCCGACGCCCAGCGCGCCGCCCTTGCCGCTGCAAGTGGGGAAGAGGAACAGGGGTCAACCGTGTGGGACCTGTTCTCGAACGCCGACGACCCGAACACCACGGTCGAGGTGAACAAGTACATCTGGCAGGCCAGCCTTGAGGTGCTGAACTTCCTGCCGGTCGAATCGGTGGACCCGTTCACCGGCGTGTTCGCCACGGGATACGGTCGCCCGCCCGGCGGCGGCCGCGCCTACCGCGCGACGGTGTATGTGCAGGACCCGGCCCTTGACGCGCGCAGCCTGAAGGTGGCGCTGCAGTCGCAGGGCGGCGGGGCCGTGGCACCTGAAACCGTGCGGGCGGTCGAAGACGCAATCCTGACGCGCGCCCGGCAGCTGCGGATCCGCGACAGCAATCTGTAAGTACGGTGTCGCTTGCGCGTGTCTCCAGCCCCGGGGCGCTGCCCCCGCGCCAACGGTTGCTTGAACCGGTGGCGCAACCGTAGGCGCACCCCGGAGTATTTGCAAAAAAGGCAAGCTGCACGCGGTGGCTTTACCTTGCCGGGGCCAGCGGTGTAATTCCGCGCTGACAAGATGAAAGGCCTGCCCATGTCGCGCTATGACCCATCGGTGATCGAACCCAAGTGGCAAGAGGCGTGGGAGGCGGCGGGGGCCTTTACCGCCAAGGCAGACACCTCAAAGCCCAAGTATTATGTGCTGGAGATGTTCCCCTATCCGTCGGGCCGCATCCACATGGGGCATGTGCGCAACTACACGATGGGCGATGTGGTGGCGCGGACCAAGCTGGCGCAGGG
>JANPJU010000018.1:0-35856 GCA_031425675.1 Paracoccaceae bacterium
CCCCGGCATCCCTTGGTGGCGAAGGGCTTTCCTTCCATCGGCTGCGCGCCCTGCACCAGCCCGGTTCGCCCCGGTGAAGACCCCCGCGCAGGCCGTTGGCGCGGAAGCCAAAAAACCGAATGTGGCATCCATTTCATCGACGGCAGGGCCGTGAAAGTTCCGAAGGAGACCGCGGCATGACCGTCATCGTCACCGACGCAGGCTTTGCGCCCGCCACCCAGCGCGAGGTGGTGTCGCTGGCGGACCTGACAGATCAGACAGCGGTTGATCTGGCAAACACCGATGATCCGCAGGCGCTGGTCGGGCGGCTGGACCAGCTCACCCTGATCCGCGTGGCTTTCCCCGCCTTCAACGATGGCCGCGCCTTCACCATCGCCCGCCGGCTGCGCGAGTTTGGTTATACCGGCCAGCTTCTGGCCCTCGGTCCCGTGATTGCCGATCAATACGCCATGCTGCGCCGGGTGGGGTTTGACGGAGCGGAAATCCCCAACGACCTCGCTGACCGCCAGCCCGCCGATCAATGGCAGTTCCGCAGCCAGGACTGGCGGCAGCACCACTATCAGGCCCGGCTGCGCGCCTGACTTTCGCCTGACTTCAATCAAGGCTATGAAGCCGCGGTTGGCCCAAGGCCGCAAAACCCCATGACAAAAGTGCCCCCGATGACCGAAGCCAGCCCGATCCAAGCGAAACCTCACCTGCCGGATGCCCAGACTGTGACCGCCGTCACGCACTGGACGGATCGCCTGTTTTCCTTCCGAGTGACACGCCCCCAGTCGCTGCGCTTTCGGTCGGGTGAGTTTGTGATGATCGGCCTGATGGCTGACAACGGCAAGCCGCTGCTGCGGGCCTATTCCATCGCCTCGCCCGCCTGGGACGAAGAGCTTGAGTTCTATTCGATCAAGGTGCCTGATGGCCCGCTGACCAGCCGCTTGCAGCACGTCAAGGTCGGAGATGAAATCATCTTGCGTCCCAAACCGGTGGGAACGCTGGTGCATGACGCGCTCCTCCCCGGCAAGCGGCTGTGGATGCTGGCCACCGGCACCGGCCTTGCCCCCTTCGCCAGCCTGATGCGCGAGCCCGAAACGTATGAAAAGTACGACCAGATCATCATGATGCACACCTGCCGTGAGGTGGCCGAGCTGGAATATGGCCGCCAGCTGGTCGCAAGCCTGAAGGATGATCCGTTGATCGGCGAGATGGTGGGAGACAAGTTGATCTACTATCCGACCACCACGCGTGAGCCCTTTCATCACATGGGTCGGGTGACGGACAACCTGGCATCCGGCAAGGTGTTTGGAGACCTTGGCTTGCCGCCGATGAACCCCACTGAAGACCGGGCGATGGTCTGTGGCAGCCTTGCGTTCAACGTCGATGTAAAGGCGATCCTGGAAGGGTTCGGCCTGCGCGAAGGGGCCAATTCCGAGCCGCAGGAATTTGTGGTCGAAAAGGCCTTCGTCGGCGACGGGATCTGAAGGCGAGTTACCCGTCCTGTCGTGAGTCGTCACCAATCGTTATGCCATCAAAACGGCCGCAGGGTTGCCCCTGCGGCCTTTGTCGTGGCCGTTGCGTCCGGGATCAGAGACCCAGCGCGGTGCGGACCTGCGCGACGGTGTCGGCAACCAGCGCCGGGTTGGTACGGGCAGCTTCAACGGCGGTTTTCAGAGTTGCCTTGACGGCGTCATCCAGCGTCGAACCGTCGATCAGGGCGGTCACGGCATCGGCGTTGAAGTTGGCCGGGTCAAGGGCTGCTGCGGCGTCGGTGACGGCGTCGGTTGCTGCAGCGGCACCTTCGGTCACAGCTTCGGTCGCGGCGGCGGCGCCCTCGGTCACGGCCTCGGTTGCGGCAGCTGCTGCTTCGGCAGCGGCGGCTTCAGCGGCAGCAGCCTCGGCGGCGGCAGCTTCAGCGGCAGCAGCGGCGGCTTCGTCAGCCTTTTTCTGTGCTTCGGCGACCATGGCCGCTTCTTGCTGCGGCTTGAAGACGAACTGGTAATAGCCCCCACCAGCCAGGAGAACGACGATGGCGCCGATGATTACAGTTCTGTTCATTTAAGATACTCCATTTGCCGGAACATGAACCCGGATGGCGGTCATATGGCAGTTTGATGCCCGAAAGAAAAGACTTGGGTGGTCGGCACGCACGAAATTGCCCGTTGACCCACGCAAGGGCGGAAGTGGAACGGGCGCAATGTCCCGTGCGGCAAGTGCCAAGACAAGCGCATGACTCGGGCTTGCGGCAGACGTCACAGGGGTTTAGATTGCGGGCGCAGATTGAACAACCAAAGGACGCACACCATAGCCCGTCGCCCCCACAATGCCCCGCCGCAACGCGAGACCGGACCCCGGATCAACGATCGTATTCGCGGCACCGAGATCCGCCTGATCGGTGCAGACGGCGAAAACGTCGGGGTGGTCTCACCCGCCCGCGCCATGCAGATGGCGGAAGAGGCCGGTCTGGACCTGGTCGAAATCTCGCCCACAGCCGTGCCGCCGGTCTGCAAGATCATGGACTTCGGCAAGTTCAAGTATGAGACGCAAAAGCGTGAGGCCGAAGCGCGCAAGAAGCAGAAGATCATCGAGATCAAGGAAATCAAGTTCCGTCCGGGAACCGATATCAACGATTACGAAGTGAAGATGCGGTCGGTCGTCAAGTTTCTTGAGGAAGGCGACAAGGTCAAGATCACCCTGCGCTTTCGCGGACGTGAGATGGCGCACCAGGACCTTGGGATGCAGCTTCTCAAGCGGGTTGAGGCGGACGTGGCCGAACTGGGCAAGATCGAATCTTTCCCCCGGCTGGAAGGCCGTCAGATGGTCATGATGATCGGGCCGAAGTAGCGTTTGCATTTTGGCGTGTGAATCGGGGGCCTTCGGGGCCCCCTTTTTCATGCCGTCTGTTCAGGGGGCGCCTCCGCGCGGGCTTCGCGCAGCCGACCCCGCGCCGGGATCTCCTTCAACAGTCCCCCCACACCCATCGCAGCGATATCGGCGCTGGTGACCGAGACGCCACAGATCAGCCGCTCCATCACCCAGTCCGCGCCGTTCAACGCCGGACTTTTGGCGCAGCCGGGCAGGCCGATCACCGGGATACCGCGCAATTCTCCCAGGAAAAGCAGGTTGCCGGGATCAACCGGCATGCCGAAACGTCGCACCACCCCACCCGCCAGGCGAAGTGCCTGCGGCGCCACGTCCAGCGGATCTGACGTCGCCGAGGCGGTCAGGATCAGGATCAGGTCGACGCCCCCAAGTGCGGTCAGGGCGGCGGCAAGGTCTGCTTCGCGATGCAGGACCAGCGCCTTCGCGGCCAGCGTGACATTCAGCGCGGCCAGACGCTGGTCTATGGCGCGGTGGCCCGCCTTGCCCCCATCGGCGGCGGTGCCGGTCTGGATCAGGGCGGCGCGGGTCAGCGTTGCAGGGCGAAGGCGCAAGGCATCCGTCCCCGCGGCGCAGGCCCGGTGCAACGCAGCCCCCTCCACGCCGTAGGCGATGATCTTGACGGTGGCCGCCATCTCGCCCGCAGCAAGGCGCTGCCAGCGGGCAACGGTGGCAAGGCTGATCATCGGATCAACCGCATTCAGCGCATCAACCGCTTCGGTACGCACCTCAAGCACCCCAGCCGTAGTGGCGTGCAGGTTCACCCGACCGGTTCCCACCGGGCGAACCTCAAGTCCCGCGTTTGCGGGAATGATCGCCTGTGCCACGGCAAGGGCGGCGACATCCTCATGCACATCGGTGGCGGACAGCCGGGCCACCGTCACCCCGTCCAACCCATGGTCGCGCAACGTGGCAAGATCAGCCGCCGTCAGGATCAGCCCTTTTCGCAGCCGCGCGCCCCCCGCCAGCGGAACCGAGTGGGCAAGGATCGCACCCTCGGCCTGATCCAGGGGGACAGCGCCAAAATGCATCAGGTCCGCAGGGTCTGGGTGATCTGGGCAAGGATACTGACGGCAATCTCGGCTGGGGTGCGGGCGCCTATATCAAGGCCCACCGGGGCGTGGATGCGCTGGATTTCATCCATGGTGAAACCATCGGCGGTCAGCCGTTCCAACCGTCTTGCGTGGGTCTTCCTTGACCCGAGCGCGCCGATGTAGAACACCGGCGCACGCAGGGCAAAGCGCAGGGCGGGGTCGTCAAGCTTGGGGTCGTGGGTCAGGGTGACAATGGCGGTGCGGGCATCGGGGGCAAGGGTGGCAAGCGCCTCATCCGGCCAATCTTCAAGGATCGTCTGGCCAGGAAAGCGGGCCGCAGAGCCGAAGGCCGCGCGCGGGTCAATCAGGGTGCAGGCATAGCCACATTCGCGCGCCATGGTCAAAAGCGGCTGGGCAATATGCACCGCACCGACCACGATCAGGCGCAAGGGCGGGTTGTGGACGGCAATGAACCGGCCGTCCTCCTCCATCCCGGACCGGTCTGATTTCAGCCGGGCGTCGATGGCGGGGTCCTGACCCTGGGGCACAAGGGCGCGGCTCCAGGTGGCAAGGTCAATGGTAAGGGCCATGGCAAGGGGCGTGGCGCGGGCCGCTGCCAACTGCGCAAGGATGGGTTCGGGCAGGGCATGGTCGCCATCCCCCACCGGTTCCAACAGAATACGGATGGTGCCGCCGCAGGCCAGGCCCACGGCGAACGCGGTTTCATCGCTGACGCCAAAGGTCAGAAGGCGGGGCTGACGGTCCAGCATCGCCTCAAGCGCCTCGGTCACCACAGCGCCCTCCACACAGCCACCCGAGACCGAACCAACCATGTCGCCCGCACCGGAGATGGCAAGCTGGCTGCCGGCCTGCCGGGGGGCAGAGCCCCAGGTCTCCACCACCGTCGCCAAGGCGGCCCCGGTTCCGGCACGGTGCCAGCTCAGGGCGGTTTCGGGGATCAGATCATGCGCGGCGCGGGTCATTCGGTGCCTCCCTCCGGCAGCAGTATGGGGAACGGGGCGGCGGTTTGCCACTGAAATGAAACAGGCCGCCGGGGTATCCCGGCGGCCTGAGCGGTTTGGTTTCTGGCCGCCGGGGTATCCCGGCGGCCTGAGCGGTTTGGTTTCTGGCCGCCGGGGTATCCCGGCGGCCTGAGCGGTTTGAGGTCTTGCGCGGCTTAGCGCACAATGGCGCTGCGCATCAGCGGGGTGATCACCCGCACTTCAACGCGGCGGTTCAGGGGTTCGTTGACCTGGGTGTCGATCAGAAGTTCCGTCTCGCCATAGCCTTGAACGACCATGTTTTCCGGCGGAATGTCGAAATATTCCGTCAAGGCGAGAGCGACGGATTCCGCACGCCGGTCCGACAGCGCCAGGTTCAGCGCGGCCTTGCCAGTGGCATCGGTGTGGCCTTCGATCAGGAACACCTCATCCGGGTTCACCTCCAGCAGATCCTGCATCACGCGTCCAAGATCGGCCAGATTTGGCGCCTCGGACGGCGCGATAGCCGCCGAACCGCTGGCAAAGGTGACATTCTCGGTGTCGATCACCGCCGCAAGGGCCCGCACTTCCGGAATCTCACGGATCTGACGGAGCGAGAATTTGCGCCCGACGCGTTCGGCTTCTTCCGCAGCAAGTTCCCGCTTGAGCGCGGTGTTGTTGTCCTTGGACGAAATCACGATCCGGGTGCGCGGGGTCGGCAGGTCGCGGACAATGACCACCTCTTCGCGCTGGAGATCGTCGATCAGCACCAGTTCGCGACCCTGATCGTCATAGGTGGCGCGGCGCAGGACACGGCCGGTCGCATCGCGGATCGTGACCAGCTGCGTGCCGTCCGGACGGTCAATGATCGTGCGGGTTGAGCCATCGCGGAAGGTTTCGGTGCGCACAGTGTTGCCGGGGCGGCGGATCACCGTGTCATCGTCCTTCAGGACCTGGTAGGTGCCATCGGGGCGCAGCACGATCACGCGGTCACCAGTGTTTGACACCACGCGCGTGTCTTCCTGACGGACCTCCCGTGCATCGTTGTTCGACTTGATGATCGAGCCGACAACCAGCGCGCCAAGGACCACAAGACCCGCCTTTTCAAGGTTGGAAAGCCCGCTTTTCTTGCCTTCGGAAAGTTCGACCGGCGCAGCCGAAAATTCGTCGGCAGAGGTGCGGACGGTTTCGGCGGCAATCGTTTCGGTCACAGCGCCGACCAGATCGGCGCTGGTGGCCGGGTCAAGCGGTTCGGGTGCGGACGTCTCGCCTTCGACAGGGGCGGGGGCGGCAAGGGCAGCAGCCGCGACCAGTGCCTCGGGGTCAACGGCGCTTGGGTCAAGGGTCAGAAGTTCGGTCAGGCTTTCAACCTCGGCCTCCGAGATGACGGGGGCGTCGACCGGTTCCACAGCCTCAAGCGTTTCGGGTTCAGCCACGCGCAGCCCGGCGGCCGGGTCAAGCATTTCACCGGTGTCGCTGATCGAAAGTTCGGCTTCGGCCTCGGCAACGGCCGCAGCGGCGACAGCGGGGTCAACCGGCTCACCGGTGCCGGCGTCAAAAATGCCCTCCGAGACGACGTCGCCTTCAACAGCAACCTCGCCCTCGACGGCAACTTCACCTTCCGCAACCGGGGCTTCTTCCACTACGGGCGCGTCTTCGACCACCGGGGCCTCTTCGACCAACGGGGCTTCTTCTGCAACTGGCGCGTCTTCGACCACGGGCGCGTCTTCGACCACGGGTGCTTCTTCGACCACGGGTGCTTCTTCGACCACCGGGGCTTCTTCTACGACTGGCGCTTCTTCGACGGCAGGCGCTTCTTCAACCAAGGGTGCTTCTTCGACGATTGGCGCTTCTTCGACGACTGGCGCTTCTTCTGCGACTGGTGCTTCTTCGACCACAGGGGCCTCTTCTACGACAGGCGCTTCTTCCACCGGGGCTTCTTCAACCACCGGCGCTTCAGCAGCGGCGCCAGCTTCAGCAGCGGCGGCTTCGGTGGCACGGGCCTCTTCCTCAAGGCGCAGTTGTTCCGCAAGCGTCGCATCTGCAGCAGCAGCCTCGGCGGCGGCAGCTTCGGCGGCGGCGGCTTCGGCAGCGGCAGCTTCAACGGTGGCGGCTTCGGCGGCGGCAGCTTCGGCAGCGGCGGCCTCAATGGCTGCGGCTTCGGCGGCAGCAGCTTCTGCAGCGGCAGCTTCGGCAGCGGCCGTGTCAGCAGCGGCGGCTTCGGCGGCAGCGGCCTCAACGGCTGCCGCTTCGGCAGCGGCAGCTTCGGCGGCGGCAGCGGCTTCCGCAGCGGCAGCTTCAGCCGCCGCGGCTTCGGCGGCGGCAGCGGCTTCGGCGGCAACGCGGGCCTCTTCGTCAAGGCGCAATTGCTCGGCCAGCGCGGCTTCGGCCTGTTCGGCCTGCATCGTCTGGATGATCGCGTCAAGATCGCAGGCGGCATCTGCCGTCGGCATGCAAAGCACCGAACCATCGATGCCAAGGACCGAGCCATCTTCGGCCAGCGTCTGCGCAAAGGCGGGGAACGTGGCCACGGGGGACAACGCCACCGACAGGGCCGTTGTGGAGATCAGAAGCTTTCTCATTTCAATCCTCATAATGGTGGTCATCGGGGAAACGCGGCATGACAGACCCGGTTCCCCTTTGATCGGATGCTGTCACATGACCCGGTTTGTGCTGATATGCGATATCAGGCAGGTGTATAGCGATAGCGGTCGGCAAGGCCTCGCCTAGTCCTGCAACAGCGCCATCAGGCGGGCTTTGTCACCGCTGTCACCCGGGGTGGAGATTGCAGCCCCCAGCGCCTCAAGCGACGCGATGCTGTGGCCGGCGCGAAAGCTGTCCACATGGGGCAACATGGCGCGGATGCCGGCGGCCTTTGGGGCAAAGCCGGTCCAGCGCAACAGCGGATTCAGCCAGATCAGCCGACGGCAGGAGAGGTGCAACCGCTCCATCTCCTCGGCCAGAGCGCCCGAATCATCACGGTCCAGCCCGTCGGTAATAAGGAGCACAACCGCCCCCTGCCCCAACACCCGGCGCGACCAGTCGCGGTTGAAAGTCCGCAAGGACGGACCGATCCGGGTGCCGCCAGACCAGTCCTGCGCTTGCGCGCCAGCGGCGTTGAGGGCGGCATCCACATCGCGGCGGGCAAGGTGACGGGTGATGTTGGTCAACTGTGTGCCAAAGGTAAAGGCATGAACACGCGCCCAGCCCTGACCTTTGCGGTTGGCAACCGCATGGACGAAATGCAGGACCATGCGAGAGTAATCAGCCATCGAGCCTGAGATGTCGCAAATCACGATCAGGTTCGGCCAGCGGGTGGCGGGGGATTTCTTTGCAAGGCTGAAGATATCACCCCCCAGTCGCAGGCTTTGTCGAAGTGTACGCCGCAGATCGATCACCTTGCCGTGGTTGGCGGCACGGGCGCGGCGGGTGACAAGCGGTTTCACAGGCAGGGAAAGGCGGGCCAGCATGCGCCTGGCCTCGGACATCTCAGCCGTGGACATCAATTCGAAATCCAGGGTCCGGAGGCGTTCTTCGGCCGATTGGGTGGCGGTGGCGTCGATGGTGATCTCTTCGCCCGGGGGTTCGGTTCTGGCAGGCGGCGGGAGGGCGCCATCCAAAAGCGCCTCGGCAGCGCGGCGTTCGGCGGGGGCGGCGGCGCGATCTTCCTGCACGCCTCTAACCTGCGGGATAAGGAGCGACATCATGTGTTCAAGAAACTGCGGATCGCGCCAGAACAGGCGGAACACCTCGGCAAAGGTGGCGCGGTGTTCGGGACGGCTGACCAGGCAGGCCTGCAGGGTGTGGTAAAAGTCCCCGCGTTCGGTGAAACCCGCCGCCTCAACCGCGCGGATGGTGTCGAGGATGCGGCCGGGGCCGACCGGCAGCCCGGCCTTGCGCAGCGCGCGGGCGAAATGGGTGATGTTGTGGGCAAGCTTGCCGTCTTCAGGGATATCCAAGGTTGGGTAGGTGACCACTGTTGCTACCCGGGGGGTTTCACACCCCCCGGACCCCCCGTGGGATATTTGGGGAAGAGAAATCCATCATGCGCCCGTCATCTCACGCCGGGCCTGATCGAGAAGTTTGGTCGTCCCAAGCCCCTGAAGTTTGTGAATGTCGTCCTGATATTTCAGGATCGCGCCCAGGGTATCTGAGATAACCTCGGGGCTGAGGGCCACCACGTCGAGGGCCAGCAGGCACTTGGCCCAGTCGATGGTTTCGGCCACGCCGGGGCGCTTGAAGAGGTCCTCGCGGCGCAGGGCCTGGACGAAGGCCACCACCTCACGGCTGAGGGTGGCGCTGGCCTCGGGGGCGCGGGACTGCAGGATGGCCAGTTCACGGTCGAAGGCGGGGTAGTCGACCCAGTGGTAAAGGCAGCGGCGTTTCAGCGCGTCATGCACCTCACGCGTGCGATTGGAGGTGAGGATGACGATGGGCGGCTCGGGGGCGCGGATCGTGCCAAGCTCGGGGATGGTGACCTGGAAGTCGGAAAGGGCTTCGAGGAGGAACGCCTCGAACGGCTCATCGGTGCGGTCGATCTCGTCGATGAGCAGGACGGGTGCGCCGCCGGGTTGAGGGCGCATCGCCTCCAATAGCGGGCGGGCGATCAGGTAGTCTTCGGTGAAAAGCTCGGTCTTCAAGGCGCTGCGGTCGCTTGACCCGGTCGCTTCGGCGGTGCGGATGGCGATCATCTGGGCGGCGAAGTTCCATTCGGCGACAGCTGAGGCTGCATCAAGGCCTTCGTAGCATTGCAGCCGGATCAGGCGGCGGCCGAGGGCGGTGGCGAGGGTCTTGGCGATTTCGGTCTTGCCGGTGCCAGCCTCACCTTCCAGAAACAGGGGGCGGCCGAGTTTCAAGGACAGGAAAACGACTGTGGCCAGCGCGCGGGAGGCGACGTAGCCTTGCCCGGCAAGCAGGGTTTCCACGCCGTCGATGCTGGTGGGGATCTGGATCACGGAGCGGCCTCATGCTGTCACCGTGCAATGGTCGGTCTTGGGGGCGTGAAGTCAAGGCGGCTTGGAGTGTGGCTTGGGGATGGAGAGATGGCTGCGATGCAGGACATGCCGGAAATGACGCCTGCCATGGCGGAGGCGGTGGTGGGGTTCGTGCGGGAAGCCTGGCCCTTGGACCCCCGCAACGACCCGCCGCGCGGTGGCTGGGACCACATGTTTTCGACCAGCACGCAGATTGCCTGCATGGCACTGGTGGCGCTTGGACAGGCGGAAGAGGTGGGTTGGGGGGCAAGCCCGAAGCCTGAGCCGCGATTGCCGGAGGTCCTGCCGTTCTGGGAAGATATCGCCGTGGCGGTGCTGTGGCTGGCGCATCAGATAGGCTGGATCGAGTATCTTTGGGGAACCGGCCAAAAGCATGCCGACCTGGCCGCGAAGCGGCTGGAGGCACAGATGGAACGGTCGAGATCAAGAAGAAGGGAAACGACCGCGCCCAACATCTTTCCGGGTCCAGGAACCGGGCCGGCCTTTGCAACGCAAGATGCACTGGCGGTGTTGGAGGCTTTGGGGCTTGTGGCTGCGGGGCAGTGGACGGCTGCGGCTGAAGTTGTGCAATGGCGCGGGCTGCCCCTTGAGTGGGCGCTGGGGTTCGAGGCAGATGCGCGGTTTCCGGCGGCGGTGGAGGATACGATCAACCGCTTGCCGCCTGCCCGGCGGGAAGAAATTAACCGGCTGATGCGGGTGAGTGCGACAGAAGTCGCCGAGAAGATGTCTAAGATCAAAGCGACCGATGAACAAAGGCGGGCGTCTTCGGGCATGGACCAGTTGGTCGCTCCAGCCCTTACCGCCGACATGGTTCGCCGCCTGACATCAATGGAGCGGGAGCATGCCCTGAACTGGATCTTCTTCCGCCACTGGCGGCTGGGGCGGGGGTGGCTGGACGAGGCTCAGGCTGCGCGGGCGTTGCACATCTTCCACGACCGCCTTGCCATCGCCATGCGCCGGGCGGTGGTGGCGCGGCTTTATCCGGGTGGGTTTGTCTGGGAGTGAACCTCCTCCGCCAGCCAGAGGCGGAACGAAGTCAGGGGGCCGCGCTCGGGCTGTTCGTTGGGCCAGACGAGGGAATAGCTGCCAAGCGCGGGGACCTCACCGCCGTAGACGGGGATCAGGCGACCCTCGGCCAGTTCGCGCGGGATCAGGAAGGTGGGCAGGAGGGCAATCCCCAGCCCATGTACCGCGCCTTGGGCCATGGTGGCGAACTGGTCGAAAAGCATGCCCGCCGGGCGCTGGCCCCCTGCCCCGTGGTGCGCCAGCCAGCGGCCCCAGTCGCCGGTGCGGCTTTCCATCTGAAGGAGGGGGTGGCGCAGGATATCCTCGGCCCTTGCCAGCGGTTGGGGCACCAGCGTGGGGGCGGCGACGGCGATCAGCGCCTCATCCATCAGCTTCAGGCTGGCGGTGCCGGGCCAATCCTGCCGGCCGTAATGGATAGCTGCGTCAAAGCCGGAGCCGGCAAAGTCAAACGGGCGCAGGCGGGTGGCGAGGTTCAGCGTCACCTCCGGGTGCGCTTCGGTAAAGCGCGGCAGGCGGGGGGCAAGCCAGTGCATCCCGAAGGCGGGCAGGATGGCAAGGTTCAGGCTGCCGCCGGTCGGATTGGCCCGCAGGGTCAGCGAGGCGGAGGCGAGGGTATGGAGCGCGCGCCGCACCTCGGCCACATAGTCGCGGGCGGCGGGGGTCAGCGCCAAGCGCTGGCGTTCGCGGATCAGAAGGGGGACGCCAAGCTGCGCCTCCAGCCCTTGCAAGGCGCGGCTGATGGCGCCTTGGGTCAGGCTAAGTTCCTCGGCTGCGGCAGAGGCGGTCCCAAGACGGTCCACCGCCTCGAGCGCCATCAGGGCGGGGATCGGCGGCAGATGGCGGCGGGGCAGCATTATGAGTTTCCCTCATGAAGTCACGCAGGGCTTTCGATAGCGCGGGGGCGCGTTTCGTGCAAGGATGGTGGCAATGATGGAGGTTCCCATGCTTGATACCCACGCCGCCCAGCCCAAGCTGAAATCCAAGGACGCGCCGGATCTGGGTCGGTTCGACTGGGAAGACCCGTTCCGTCTGGATGAGCAGCTGACCGAGGAAGAACGCATGCTGCGCGACGGCGCACGGGCCTATGCGACCGAAAAGCTGCAGCCGCGGGTTATCGCGGCCTATCGTGAGGAAACGACCGACCCCGACATCTTTCGTGAGATGGGCGAGATGGGCCTGCTAGGCGTGACGGTGCCGGAGGAATACGGCGGGCTTGGTGCCAGCTATGTGGCCTATGGGCTGGTCGCGCGGGAAGTGGAGCGCGTTGATTCAGGCTATCGCAGCATGATGAGCGTGCAGTCGTCGCTGGTGATGTACCCGATCTATGCCTACGGGACCGAGGCGCAGCGGCAGAAGTTCCTGCCGAAACTGGCGCGCGGGGAATGGATCGGCTGTTTCGGGCTGACCGAACCTGATGCGGGGTCTGACCCCGGCGGCATGAAGACCACGGCGAAGAAGACCGCGAACGGCTATGTGCTGAACGGCGCGAAGATGTGGATTTCCAATGCGCCAATTGCCGATGTGTACGTGGTCTGGGCCAAGTCCGACGCGCATGGCGGGCGGATCAAGGGCTTCATCCTGGAAAAGGGCATGGCGGGGCTTTCGGCACCCAAGGTGGGGGGCAAGCTGTCCTTGCGCGCCAGCATCACTGGCGAGATCGTGATGAAGGACGTGGAAGTGGGTGATGATGCCCTTCTGCCGTTTGTCGAGGGGCTGAAGGGGCCTTTCGGCTGTCTGAACCGGGCGCGCTACGGCATCAGCTGGGGCGTGATGGGCGCGGCGGAGTTCTGTCTGCATGCCGCACGGCAGTATGGCCTTGATCGCAAACAGTTTGGCAAACCCCTGGCGCAGACGCAGCTTTTCCAGCTGAAACTGGCGAACATGTTGACCGAGATCGGGCTGGGGCTGCAGGGGTCCTTGCGCGTGGGGCGTTTGCTGGATGATGCCAACGCAGCACCCGAGATGATCAGCATCGTCAAGCGCAACAACTGCGGCAAGGCGCTGGATTGCGCGCGCTGGGCGCGCGACATGCATGGCGGCAACGGGATTTCCGAAGATTTTCAGGTCATGCGCCACATGGTGAACCTAGAGACGGTGAACACCTATGAAGGCACCCATGACGTGCATGCCCTGATCCTGGGCCGCGCGATCACCGGGTTGCAGGCGTTTTTCTGATTGGATGGCGCGGATGGCCCATGCTAGCCGGTTGAGCGGCGTTCGTTTGCCGGGCGTCGGTGCCTCCGGCGGGGATATTTGGGGCAGAATGAAAACCCGGATTGGTCGCCCGAATGGGCGGAAGGTCAGCCTGCCATGAAGATCACGGCCGTCCTGACGGTGAAGAACGAGGGCGCGTTCCTGCTGGAATGGCTCGCGCATCACCGGGCCTGCGGGGTGACGGATTTTCTGGTTTTCTCCAACGATTGCAGCGACGGGACCGACGCAATGCTGGACCGGCTGCAAAGTATGGGCTGGCTGACCCATGTGCCGAACCCGGGGCCATACCCCCAAGGCCCGCAATGGGCGGCTCTGAAGCAGGCGGATCGTCACCCGTTGGTGCACGAAGCCGACTGGCTGCTGCCGATCGACGTGGATGAGTTCGTGAATATCCATGTCGGAGACCGCACGATTCCGGCTCTGCTGGCCGCCCTGCCCGATGCGACGGCGATCCCGCTGACCTGGCGGCTGTTCGGCAATGCCGGGGTGCGCGGGATCGAGGACGGGCGGGTGACCGAAACCTTCACCCGCGCCGCGCCTGCGGTGTTGCACTGGCCCTGGCGGGCGCATCTGTTCAAGACGCTCTTTCGCAATGAGGGCACCTACGCCAAGCTGGGCGTCCACCGTCCGCGCAACCCCGACCGGGCGCGTCTGGCGGATCAACGCTGGTATGACGGCGCGGGGCGGCGGCTGGACCCGGTGTTTCACGCCTCTCGGATCTTTGTGGATGTGGGGCGTGATCTATATGGCATGGCGCAGTTGAACCACTATGCGCTGGGGTCGATGGCGGGCTATCTGGTGAAGGCGGACCGGGGGCGCGCTAACCGTGACGCCTCGACCTTTGACATGGCCTACTGGGTCGACCGCAACTTTGCCGACGTGGAAGATACCTCGATCCAGAAACTGGACAGTGCCGCCCAGCGGGACACCCTGCTCTCGGACCCGGTTCTGGGGCCGCTACATGCCCGGGCCGTGGCCTGGCGGCAGGACCGTTTTCATCAACTGATGGCAGACGAAAGCTGGCGCGCGCTTTATGGTCGGCTTTTGATGACCCCATCCACACGCACTCTGCCAGCCGACGTGGCGCGGGGAATCTGGCGGCCCTATCTGCAGGTCAAATAAACCTTAGGTTGATTAAACGAGGCAGCAATCATTCCAGGGGTGTGGAAGGTCTGAACCGCGAAACAGTCACCCCCTGCAAACAGGCATTGTGCGCTGGATAACCGGCGGCAACCCCTTGTGGAATAGGGATTTTTGACCCACATTCAAAACCGCCGGGGGGTGACCCTGGCCGTACTTGCGGGTGGCTGTGGACGGTATGGACGCGCATCCAGAATGGCAGAATGCCATGATGGCCATCGCAGAGGGCGATGGCGATTTCATGGCTTTGGGTGACCGGCACTGGGCCTTCTTTGCCGAAGAGCGCCCGGTTCTTCTGGTGACATTCGAAGACGCAGCCGCCGTTCGAGACCGCGACGACAACCTGCCTGAGCACTATGCTTTGGCAAAGGCGCGCGGTTGGTCACTTCTGACCATCCTCGCCGAGGGCGAAACCTGGTGGCGCGACCCGGCAGTGTTTCGCTATTTCGACCGGCTGGCCGATGACGGTTTTCTGGAAGATTTCGATCGGGTGATCTTTTACGGTGCAGGGCCGGCAGGCTATGCCGCGGCCGCATATGCCATCACCGCGCCTGGCGCGGAACTGGTGCTGGTGGCCCCGCGCGCCACGCTTGACCCCGCGCTTGCCGGTTGGGACGAGCGGCACAAGATCGCCCGGCGGATCAACTTTCGCAGCCGCTTTGGCTATGCCCCCGACATGACGGAAAGCGCCACCCGCGTCTGGCTGATCCATGACCCGCTGAACCGACCGGATGCGATGCATGCCGCCCTTTTTCAACGGCCCTGGGTCACGCCACTTTTTGCCCGCTACACTGCTGAGGGGACCGAAGACACCCTGCGCGAAATGCGTGTCCTTGACCGAATTCTTGAAGCGGCAATGGATGGCAAGTTCTCGGCCGAGTATTTCGCCTGGCTCTGGCGCGGGCGACGGTCGAACGGCAGCTATCTGCGCGCGATCCTGTCTGCCGCGCGGCTGAGTGGGCACCGCCTGCGAGAGATCAAGATCTGCCGGTCTGTCACGTCGCGACTGAATGCGCCGCGCTTTGCCAGGCGTCTGGTCGAACTGACCGGCGAAGATCAATAGTCGATCAAGCCTGAAAGCTCTGCCGTGCGGTTCAGGGTCATCTGACGCAGGCATCCGTAGACCAAAAGCGGTTCGGCCGAACCGCCGCGCATCGGAAAACCGGCCGCCGTGCAATTGGCGTCCCGGTAGGTGATCCAGGCCCGCTGCGCGGTGCGCAGGGCGTCCTCACCACCTTGCAAGGCTGGCGGCAGGTCCGCATCCATCGCCTTCATCGCGGCCATGACGGTGGCGTAGGTGCCATTCAGGGCGGCGTCGGCCTCTTGCCAGTCTTCCTCGGCGCAGATGTTCATATCTTGTTGGGTGACCGCATTGGCGCAGTCAGGTGTCTGGGCCGATGCTGGCAGGGTCAGCCCGATCCCGGCTCCGATTCCGGCCCCCATCCCAGCAAGAAGAAGTAAGCGAATCATGGGTAAAGGTCCTTTCAGGGATCAATCGCTAAACATGGCGCGCAAACTGGCGGCGCGGCGTCGGGTTTCACGGCGTTTGCACTGCATCTCTGCCAGGATCGCCTCGGTCCCGCGGGCGTAATCGCTTGGGTCGGCCACATAGTAGCAAGTTGCGTCCCGATAGCTTGCCCAACTTGCCTGCGACTGGTCAAGCAAGGTTGCCGTGTGGGGAAAACGGCTGCGCAGATCAGTCAGCGCGACCCCAAGATCTCGCTCGGCCAGACCAAGATGATAGGTGGAACAGTCCACCATCTCGGCCATATCGGCCTGCGTGGTGCAGGTGGTAGGTGGGCTGTCGGCAAGGACCGGTCCCGCACAAAAGACCATGGCAAGGGTCAGGCAGCGCATGGGCAGGCTCCGGCATTTCGAAAGCGCGCTTGGGGTGTGGTCTGACCGGGTCTAGCACGGCAAGGGGCTGGCCATGGGGTCTGGATTGCGTTACCTCGCGGTCATGCAAACGATCACGATCCGCCGCCCCGACGACTGGCACCTGCACTTGCGCGACGGGGCAATGCTGCGGGCCGTCCTGCCCGAAACCACACGGCATTTCGCCCGAGCAATCGTGATGCCGAATCTGGTGCCGCCGGTCGTGACGCTGGCTGATGCGATGGCCTACCGCGACCGGATCATCGCCGCCCTGCCTGACGGCTCTGCCTTTGAGCCGCTGATGACGCTGTACCTGACCGAAGGCACGGACCCCAAGGATGTGGCGCGGGCCGCCGCGTCCGGGTTGGTGAAGGCGGTCAAGCTTTATCCCGCAGGGGCGACAACCAATTCCCACGGCGGGGTCCGCGATCTGGCCAAGGTCCTGCCGGTTCTGGAAAAGATGGCCGAGATTGGCTTGCCACTTTGCACCCATGGCGAGGTGACGACGCCAGAGGTTGACATCTTCGACCGTGAGGCGGTGTTCATCGACACCGTGCTTGCCCCCCTGCGCCGCCGCCTGCCCCAATTGCGCGTGGTGATGGAGCATATCACCACCGAAGAAGGCGTTGCCTACGCTGCTGAAGGCGGGGATACCCTTGCCGCCACCATCACCACGCATCACCTGATCCTGAACCGGAACCACATCCTGGTCGGGGGGATTCGGCCCCACTACTACTGCCTGCCAGTGGCCAAGCGCGAAAAGCACCGGCTGGCGCTGCGCAAGGCTGCAACCTCGGGCAGCCCAAGCTATTTTCTTGGCACCGACAGTGCACCGCATGTCGACGCGTTGAAGGAACACGCCTGCGGCTGCGCAGGCTGTTTCACCGCGACCAACACCATGCCCCTGCTGGCGCATGTGTTTGAAGAAGAAGGTGCATTGGACCGGCTTGAAGGCTTCACCTCCCGCCACGGGCCGGCTTTTTATGGCCTGCCGGTGAACGAAGGCACCCTAAGCTTGGAAAAGCGGGCTGAGCCTTGCCTCTGGCCCGAGAAGATTCCATCCGAGACCGGCCCGGTAACGGTATTCAACCCCGGCTTCCCCGTGCATTGGCACGCCCTGACCTGACCGCTCCTCGATGACTTCGTCACTCGTCGCTTTCGCGAGGAGAAGACGAAGTCGCACGACGATCCCGCCCGAAAGGACCGCGCATGATCCCCTCTGCCTTCCCGCCAAAGGAAGAAATCGCCCGCCTGACAGCCCGCGCCCTGCTGGAGATAAAGGCGGTGCATTTCAACGCCGAAACGCCGTTCACGCTGGCGAGCGGCCTGCCGTCGCCCACCTACATCGACTGCCGCAAGCTGATCAGCTACCCGCGCATCCGGTCGGCTCTGATGGATTTCCTGACCGTGACGGTGATGCGCGACGCAGGCTTTGAGGCGTTCGACAATATCGCCGGGGGGGAAACCGCTGGCATCCCCTTCGCCGCCCTTGTGGCAGAACGCATGGCGCTGCCGATGACCTACGTCCGCAAGAAACCCAAAGGTTATGGCCGAAACGCACGTATCGAGGGGGCGATGACCGAAGGTCAGCGCGTGCTCCTTGTGGAAGATCTGACCACCGATGGCGGATCAAAACTGTCGTTCGTCGATGCCATCCGCGAAACCGGGGCGACCTGCGCCCACACTGCCGTGATCTTCTACTATGGCATCTTCCCGGAAACGACCCAGCGCCTGGCTGATCACGGCATCGCCCTGCATCACCTTTGCACATGGTGGGATGTCCTGGCCGAAGCCCGCGCGCAAGCCTGCTTTGACGAAGCCACCCTGACCGAGGTTGAGGCTTTCCTCACTGCCCCCCGCGCGTGGCAAGCGGCGCGGGCGACCTGATTCTTCTGAAACCAAGGCTGCGGCGGGCCACATGGCGCCCACAAGAGGCTGCCCGCCGATCAAGTTGTTGCCTGATGCCCTTCAGAGACCTACCATGGGTGGTGTTCGTTAACTTGTGGATAAGCGGGTTATGCACAACTTACCCTCAGCCATATCCCAGCGCCGCCATGCTAGGCGATGGACAGAAAACGCCGGAAACCGGCAGGGGAAGAAATGACCGAAATCACTGCACTGCGTCCGATGGTCCCGGCTGTCGCACAAGCTGGCAACCCTGGGTCCGAGGCCGAGGCGCTGCCCCACAACACCGAGGCCGAGCAGCAGCTTCTTGGCGCGATCCTGACCAACAACGACGTCTATGACCGCATCTCTTCGGTGGTGAAGGCGCAACATTTCTTCGACCCCGTCCATCAGCGCATCTATGACATCGCCGCCGCGCGGATCCAGAAGAACGCCCTCGCCTCACCCGTGACGTTGAAAGCGTTTTTCGACGATGACGCCGGGCTCAAGGAGCTGGGCGGTCCAGCTTACCTTGTGCGTCTCGCAGGGGCGGCAATCTCGGCCTATGCGGCGCGCGATTACGCGCAGATGATCTACGATCTGGCCGTGCGGCGCGAGTTGATCCAGCTTGGCCGCGACATTGCCGCCCAGGCGGCGAAGGTCGAAGTGGAGAATGAACCCCGCGACCAGATCATCGAGGCCGAACAGCGGCTTTACACCCTTGGCGAACAAGGCGTTGCCGAACGCGGGTTCCAAAGCTTTCTGAAAGCCGCGGTCGAAGCGGTGAACAACGCCAACGCTGCCTACCAGCGCGGCGGTGGGCTTGCGGGCATTTCGACCGGGCTGATCGACCTTGACCGCAAGCTGGGCGGTCTGCACCCGTCCGACCTGCTGATCCTCGCCGGGCGGCCGTCGATGGGCAAGACGTCACTGGCCACCAACATCGCCTTCAACATCGCCAAATCCTACAAGCGCGGCCGCTTGCCCGATGGGCGCGATGGCGCGGTCGAAGGCGGGATCGTCGGCTTCTTCAGCCTTGAGATGAGCGCCGAACAGCTGGCCGCGCGAATCTTGTCCGAGGCGTCCGAAGTGCCGTCCGAACAGATCCGCCGTGGCGACATGCAAGAAGTCGAGTTCCGTCGGTTCGTCGATGCCGCCAAGGCGCTGGAGGCTTGCCCGCTCTACATCGACGACACCCCGGCCCTGCCGATTTCCCAGGTCGCCGCGCGCGCCCGTCGGCTGAAGCGGACGCATGGTCTTGACCTCTTGATCGTCGACTACCTGCAGCTGCTGAAAGGCTCGTCCAAGGAAAACCGTGTGCAGGAAGTGTCTGAAATCACGCAAGGTTTGAAGGCCATCGCCAAGGAACTCGACATCCCCGTTATCGCCCTGTCGCAGCTAAGCCGCGCCGTGGAAAGCCGCGACGACAAGCGCCCGCAGTTGAGCGACCTGCGCGAATCCGGGTCGATCGAACAGGACGCCGACGTCGTGATGTTCGTCTACCGTGAAGAATATTACCTGTCGCGGATGGAACCCGAAGCGGGCAGTCCTGCCCATGCAGAATGGTTCAAGAAGGCCGAAAACGCACATGGCAAGGCCGAGGTGATCATCGGCAAGCAACGCCACGGCCCGATCGGCAGCGTGGAACTGAGCTTCGAGGGCCGTTTCACCCGCTTTGGCAATCTGGCCAAAGCGTGGCAAGGCTCTGGCAATCCAGACGCCGGGTTCTAGGGCAACGGTTCCAATGCGGTGCCGCGAAGTGTGGCAAGGGTCCTGTCTCGCGTCTGCGCGCAAAGCGCCCAACCGGCTCGATCCAAGGGGGCATTATGCCCCCAAACCCCTGAAAGTATTTGAAGAAAAGGCACGTGCATTGCTCTTTTTTGCAAATATTCCCGCCGGGGGTTGCCGACACCAACCCCCCCGGTGCGACGTCATGGCGTCCTTCCCCGGCAGCGCCGCCGAGCGGGGCCTCGATGGCCCCCAAGGCGGCCCCCTTTTCAGGGCACTCCCGTTTTGCAAAGGTATGCTGAACGCTGGAGGGCAAAATGGACCTGGGGCTTCGGAACAAGGTGGTGGTCGTGACCGGTGGCGGGGCCGGGATTGGCGGGGCGATCAGCCTTGCGCTGGCCGAGGAAGGGGCCGTGCCGGTGATCTTTGCCAGGCGGAGCCCGGACAAGACATTCCTTGCCAACCTTCGCGCCCGGCAACCGAAGGCAGCGGTGATTCTGGCTGACCTTTCACGTGATGAGGACTGCCGGCGGGCAGTGGATCAGGCGCACAGCGAGTTTGGCCAGATCGACGCTTTGGTCAACAATGCCGGTACCAATGACGGGGTCGGGCTGGACGCGGGACCCGAGGCTTTCCGCGCTTCACTCGACCAGAATTTGCTGCATTACTATACGCTTGCGCATCTTCTGCTCGAAGACCTGAAGACCTCGAGGGGGGCCATCGTCAACATCGCCTCGAAAACCGCCCTGACGGGTCAGGGCTCTACCTCGGCATATGTCGCGGCCAAGGCGGCACAGCTGGGGCTGACGCGGGAATGGGCGGTGGCACTCGCGCCGCATGGGGTCCGGGTCAATGCGGTCATCCCGGCCGAGGTCATGACACCCATGTATCGCAACTGGTTGCAAACCTTTGACAATCCTGCCGAGGAAGAGGCGAGGATCAGCGCAAGGATTCCGCTTGGCAATCGGATGACCACAGCGGAGGAGATCGCGGCGACCGTTGCTTTTCTGTTGTCGGATCGCGCCGGGCACACGACGGGACAGTGGCTGTTTGTCGATGGCGGTTATGTCCATCTGGACCGTGCGTTTGGGCGGTGAAGGAACCGCCCGCAACCAACTGCGAACGCTCAGGTAACCCGGTTTGACGTCAGCGTTTCCGACGTTGTTCGCCCGTCTTCCCTTGATCTTCCTTCCGTCTCTACGCGCGGCAAGCGGGGGATGCGGTAACCATTTCCTCCGAATCATCGCGCGCGGATCGGGTCGGCCAGCAGGCGCAACCCGTTCAGCACCACCAGCAGCGTGCCACCCTCATGTCCGATAACGGCCAATGGCAGGGGCAAGTTGAAGAACAGGCTTCCCGTCACCAGCACCACCATCGCCCCAATTGCCAGCGTCAGGTTCTGACGGATCACCCGCGCGGTGCGGCGTGCCAATGCGCGCGCATCGGCCAGTTTGCGCAGATCGTCAGCCATCAGGGCCACATCGGCGGCCTGCAACGCCACCTCGCTGCCCGCCACGCCCATTGCCACGCCGACATCGGCCCGCGCAAGGGCCGCCGCATCATTCACGCCGTCACCGATGAAGGCGACCTTGCCCTGCACAGTTGCCGCATCGACCAGCCGCACCTTGTCGCCGGGCAAAAGCCCTGCGTGGATTTCATCGGGGCGCAAACCCAGCTGCGCACCGATCCGGGCGGCGACGGGCGCGCGGTCACCCGTCATCATCAGGATGCCGGAGCCGCCGCTTCGCAGCGCCAGCAGCGCCTGGGCCGCAGTGGCGCGGGGTTCATCGGCCACGGTCACCGCGCCAAGAACCTGCGCCCCCCGGCCCATCAGCACCAGCGTTTCTGCGCCGTCCGACATGGCAGCCAAAGCAGCGGGAAGCGTGGTGCCCATCCGGTCCAGCATCCGGGCGTTGCCAGCCCAGATCCTGCCGGTCTTGTCCTGACCGGTGATCCCTTCGCTGGGAAAGGACTGCACGCCGGTCACCTGGGTTGGCGTCAGGCCACGGCGGGCAACCTCGCGTCGGATGGCGCTGGCGACGGGGTGTTCGGACTGCGCCTCAAGCCCGGAGAGAAGTGTCAGGAACCCGGTCTCATCGCCGTCGAGCGCAACGATTCCTGTCACTTCAGCCTGGCCTGTGGTCAAGGTGCCGGTCTTGTCAAAGGCGAAGACCTTGACCTCGGCCAGACCTTCCAGCGCGGCACCGCCCTTGAACAGGACACCGCCCCGTGCTGCCGCCGAAAGGGCGGAGAGGATCGCCGCCGGGACCGAGATCACCACTGCGCAGGGGCTGGCCGCAACAAGGAGCGTCGCCGCCCGGTACAGCGCCTGATCGGGCGGATAGCCTGTCAGCCAGAAACCGACATAGGCCAGCACCGCCCCCGCCAGCACCGCGATGGTGTAGCGCTGGCCGAACCAGTCCGAAAACCGTTCGGACGGGGCCTTCATCGCCTGCGCTTCGGTGACAAGGCGGATCATCTGGGCCACGGTGCTTTGCGCCAGACTGCGCGTCACCTCGACCGTCAGGATGCCGTCAAGGTTCACCGTCGCCTCATGCACCAGCGCGCCTGAGGACTTGCGCACCGGCAGGGATTCGCCAGTGACCGTGCTTTCATCCAGATGCCCCGCCCCGCTGACCACCCGGCCATCGACCGGCACCCGAGCGCCGGGGCGCAGGATCACCCGGTCACCGGGGACAAGGGTTGCAACGGCCACTTCCGTCACGCCGTCCGGCCCGTCACGCAGCGCGGTTTCGGGGCGAAGCTGCATCAGCGCCTCAACCGCGCGGCGGGCCTTGCCCATGGCGCGATGCTCCAGCGTCTGCGACAGGGAAAACAGCGCGAGGAGGACGGCCCCTTCCAGCGCTGCCCCAACCACCGCCGCCGCCAGCGCCGCGATCACCATCAGAAGGTCGATGTCCAGCCGCCGGTCCTGCCACAGGTCAGCCAGCGCGCTGCGGGCGGCAGGCACCCCGCCGGCCAGATAGGCCACCACCATCGCGCCGGGGCCAAGACCCACGGGCAAGGGCTGCACAAACGACTCAGCCGCAGCAACCAGCAAGCCCGCCCAGCAGAGGAGCGTCAGGTAAAGGCTGGCATCGTCTTCGGGTTCGCTGGCCAAATCGCGTGCTCCCCAAGGGTGGCCTACCCTGACCGTGAAGCGGACCCGGGGCAAGAGCCGCCTACACCGGTGATTTTCCCTTGACCACGGGCGCGCTGCGGTGAAAACAGCCGGATGGCACCTGCAACCCTGACCATTGATCTTGACGCCATCGCCGCCAACTGGCGCAGGCTTGACCGGCTGACCGGCCCCGACGTGCAGACCGCCGCCGTGGTCAAGGCTGATGCGTACGGGCTTGGGATCACCCGTGTTGCGCGCACGCTGGCGCAAGCCGGGGCGCGGCGGTTTTTCGTGGCCTATGCCGAGGAAGGCGCGGCCGTCCGTCAGGCCCTTGGCGAAGGGCCGCAGATCGCGGTGCTGTCCGGGCACATGTCCGGCGATACCGAGATGATCCACGACCTGGAGCTGACGCCGATGCTGAACAGCCTGGACCAGATCACCCGCCATCTTGAGGCGCTGCCCGGCCATGCCTTTGGCGTGCAGCTGGACACCGGCATGAACCGGCTGGGCGTGGAAATGCTGGAATGGCAGGCCGTAGCACCGATCCTGGTCGAGGCGGGGCCGGAGCTGCTGATGAGCCACCTTGCCTGCGCCGATGACCCCGACCACCCGTTGAACGAGGCGCAGTTGCGGGCGTTCCTTGCGATGACGGACGGCACCGGCCTGCCCCGCAGCCTTGCGGCGACCGGTGGCATCCTTCTGGGTCCGCGCTATCATTTCGATCTGACGCGCCCGGGTGTCGGCCTGTTCGGCGGGCTGCCGTTTGACGGGGCACAACCGGCGGTCACCCTGTCCCTGCCCGTAATCCAGACGCGGGAGGTCGCCCCCGGTGAGACTGTCGGCTACGGCTGCACCTGGGAAGCGGAGACGCCTGCGATCATCGCGACCGTCGCCGCAGGCTATGCCGATGGTCTGCCGCGCACGCTGTCCAATGCCGCTGTGCTGTGGGATGGTGACACGCCCTGCCCGCTGGTTGGCCGGGTGTCGATGGACCTGATCACGGTGGACATCACCCACCTGGCCGAAGTGCCGCGCAGTCTGGATATCCTTGGGCCCCATCAGACCGTGGACGCGCTGGCCGAAGCGGGCGGCACCATCGGCTACGAGATCCTCACCGGCCTTGGCCCGCGGTATCTGCGCCGCTATCAGGAGCGGACCCAGTGACCGCAGCCCTTGGCGCCCTTGGCCGTCCGGTGCTGGAGGCGCTGGCCGCCGTGGGACGGGTGGCGCTGTTCGCCGGGGCGATCCTGGGACACATCCTGCGCCCGCCGTTCTACTTCCGCGAACTCGGGGCTTCGTTGTTGCAGATCGGCTGGTTCTCCCTCCCCGTCGTCGGGTTGACGGCGATCTTCACCGGCGGCGCGCTGGCCTTGCAGATCTATGCCGGCGGGTCGCGCTTCAACGCCGAGGCGGTGGTGCCCTCCATCGTCGCCATCGGCATGGCGCGAGAGTTGGGGCCGGTCCTTGGCGGGTTGATGGTGGCCGCGCGGGTGGCAAGCTCCATCGCGGCCGAGATTGGCACGATGAAGGTCACCGAACAGATTGACGCACTGGTCACCCTTTCGACCAACCCGTTGAAATACCTTGCTGTTCCGCGCGTGATTGCCGCCACCCTGTCCATGCCGGTGCTGGTGGCCACGGGCGATGCCATCGGCATCATGGGGGGCTGGCTGGTGGGCATCACCCGGCTGGATTTCAACTCAGCCACCTATCTGAAGAACACCGTCGATTTCCTCGAGCCTTGGGACATCGGGTCCGGCCTGGTGAAGGGCGCTGTCTTCGGGTTCATCGTCGCGTTGATGGGCTGCTACCACGGCATGCACTCGGCCCGCGGCGCGCAAGGTGTGGGCGCTGCGACGAAATCCGCCGTCGTGTCGGCGTCTGTGCTGATTCTGGCGGCCAACTATGTCCTGACCGAAGTGTTCTTCACTTCATGATCACCCTGACCGACGTTCACAAGGCCTTCGGGACCAACCGGGTGTTGCAGGGGGCAAACCTGACCATTGCCTCGGGTACCTCGATGGTGATCATCGGTGGGTCAGGGACGGGCAAGTCGGTGCTTTTGAAGTGCATCCTTGGCCTCGCCCGGCCGGACAGCGGCAGCATCACGCTGGACGGTCAGGATGTGACGAAAGCCGACCGAGACGCCTTTCTGGCCCGCTTCGGGATGCTGTTCCAGGGGGGTGCCCTCTTTGACAGCCTGCGCGTCTGGGAAAACGTCGCCTTCCGGCTGATGCGGGGGGCCAAACCTTTGCCAAAGCTGCAAGCGCGTGAGATCGCCATCGAAAAACTGCGCCGCGTGGGTCTAAAACCCGAAACCGCTGACCAGTTCCCGGCTGAACTTTCCGGCGGCATGCAGAAACGCGTGGGCCTGGCCCGCGCCATCGCGGCGGAACCCGAGATCATCTTCTTTGACGAACCCACCACCGGCCTTGACCCGATCATGGCCGGCGTCATCAACGATCTGATCCGTGAGATCGTGGTGGAAATGGGCGCAACCGCGATGACGATCACGCATGACATGTCATCGGTCCGCGCGATTGCCGACACTGTCGCCATGCTGCACGGTGGCAAGATCCGTTGGACCGGCCCGGTGTCGGAAATGGACGCAACACCTGACCCTTATGTGCAGCAGTTCATCCATGGTCGGGCCGACGGTCCCATCGAAAGCGTCCGCTAGACTTTATCTAAAAATTCGCCTTCCTTTCTGCAAAAATATCCCACGGGAGGTCTGGAGGGTGTGAAACCCTCCAGTTCCACGGCCAGCCAAAGGGGTGCCGATGCGGTATCTGAACCTGTCGCTCCTTGTCCTGTTCCCCATCGCCTGGTTCGCGCCCTTGCTGCGCGCGGCACTTTTGCCAATCTTCGGGATGGATGAGGTCAGCGTGATCACCGGCCTGCAGTCCCTGTGGGAGTCCGATGCGGCGCTGGCCCTGCTGGTGACCTTCCTTGCAATCTTCGCGCCTTATGCCAAGACGATTGGCCTTGCGCTGCTGCACTGGAACCTGCTTAGCCCGCGCACCCTGCCGGCGCTGGATGTTCTGGGCAAGCTGGCGATGGCCGATATCTTCCTGATCGCGCTTTACATCGTGATCGTGAAGGGGGCGGGGATGGTGACGATCGAGGTCGCCTGGGGGCTTTACCTGTTTACCGGCTGCATCCTTGCCTCGATCCTTGTGGCCTGGCGGACGGGCAGGACCCGCACGCGCCGCTAGAACCGCAGTGACAGTTGCAGACCCCCGGAAAGGGTCTGCGCCGCTCCACCCAAACCGCCAAGATCGACCGAGGTTGCAATTCTAAGGCCCGGCGCCAGGTCCAGCGATCCGCCAACCTCGACCCGCCCGGTCCAACCATCGTCGGACAGAAATCCGTTTGCCAGCACGGCCCCGGCATCTTGCGTCAGGTAGTCTGCATGCATGCCGGCAAAGACCACCCCTGCCGGGTGCTGGTAGGTCAGTCTTGCCCCAAGTGAGGTCTGGGCAAAGTCCACCCGACGTGCGCCCACACCGTCCAGCGTGCCGCCGGTGCCGGTAATGGTTTCACGCCCGACAACAAGCCCGAGGGTGGGTGTCAAGGTCAGCCCGGTGGCCAGAGCCTGGTCAAAGCCGCCTTCGGCAGTGATGGCCAGAAGGCTGGTCTCCCCGGTGCCAGCCCCGCTGGGCGAGGTCTGGTCATAGGCGCCCCGTCCGTAGATCAGGCTGGCGTGGCCGCGCCATGCGCCCGGATACCAGGCGGCATAGGGTTGCACAAAGGTCAGCCCACCTTCTTGCCGGGTCGTGCCGTCGGTGGCGGTCAGACTGGCACGACCAAACGACAGGCCGGCCACCATGTCGGCCCCAATCGCAAGATCGGCGCCGATCTGAAACCCGGTGCCGGTCATGCCGCCCGGTCCTGCATCTGCATCGCTGTCAAAGCCGGTCACTTGCGCCCAACTGTGGACGTTCCCCACCAGCCCGCTGTCCAATTCGGGGGCCGGGGACTTGGATGACCGCACCGCTGCGGTCCCGACAGGAAGGCTGCGCCGCACGGCCAGACTGACCGCCCCCATGTGACGCGCCACGCGCTGCGCGTCCAGCACGACAAGGCGGTCCATACCGCTGCTTGCCGCGGCAAGGCTTGCAAGCTCTGCTTCGGCATCAAGCTCAGGTTCGGGCTCGGGTTCTGGGGTAAAGGTCAGCGGGACCGCGCCAATCAGGTCGAACGCGTAGGCAAGCTCTGGCTCACAAAAAGCCTGGCAGATCAGCACCAGCGTCACCTCTTCGCCAGATTGCAGCGTCACCGGAAATTCCAGCAAGGTCCCGCCATCAAAGATGAACTGGTGACTAGACAATTCTTCGACCGTGGCCGCGGCCGGGATTGGCAGCGCCATGTCGGCGTTGGTGCGGTACAGGCTGAAGCGATAGGAGAAGGTAAGCTCTTGTGGAAAGGACAGGGCAAGACCGCTGCCCTCGCCCATGCTCAGCCGGAAAACGACGCCCTGGCCGCTGGTAAAGTCACTTTCGGGGATGGTGAAGTAGTCGCCCGACTCCGCCAGCGTTCCCGACAATGTCTGCGCCATGGCGTTGCCAGCCACGGCTGATGCCAGAAGCCAGACCGCCCCGCAGCGACCAAGCCGGGCGGCCCAGAGGCCCCCGCTTTCCGCCACACCTTTTCGGCCACTGCCCACGCAGCCCCCCCTTCGATCTGTCTTGACGCATTCCTTGCGTGCAAGTTTAAGCCTTCATTCATTAATTTTTGGTTAACCTTCCTCCCCGTACCGCACGTGGCACCCCCGCCAGACGCCGCTGTGCCGCCCCTAGCCATCGCCCCATGCCTCCGCTATCACCGGGCGATGGCCAAGACTGCGAACAGCTTTACCTGCACCGCCTGCGGCGCGACCCATCGCAAATGGGCCGGCAAATGCGATGCCTGCGGCGGCTGGAACACCATCATCGAAGAGGCCCCGCTTTCGGCCGGGCCTAAATCGCTTGGCGCCAAGGGCCGCACCATCCCCCTGTCCGACCTTGCCACCGAAGAGGCGGCACCGGCCCGCGCCTCGTCCGGCATTGATGAGCTGGACCGTGTGCTGGGCGGCGGGCTGGTGCCGGCGTCGGCCATTCTTGTTGGTGGCGATCCGGGGATCGGGAAATCGACGCTTTTGTTGCAAGCGGCGGCCAGTTTTGCCCGCACGGGTTTGAAATGCCTGTATATCTCTGGAGAGGAAGCCGCAGCACAAGTGCGGATGCGGGCGCAGCGGCTGAACCTGACGGATGCAAGCGTGCAGGTGGGGGCGGAAACCAACCTGCGCGACATCCTGACCACGCTGGACGCCGAACGCCCGGCCCTTGCGGTGATCGATTCGATCCAGACCATGTGGCTGGACAGCATCGAAGCCGCACCCGGGTCGGTCAGCCAGGTCCGCGCCTCGGCGCATGAGCTGGTGATCTTTGCCAAGCGGCGCGGCGTGGCGGTGATCCTTGTGGGCCATGTCACCAAAGACGGGCAGATCGCCGGCCCGCGCGTGGTGGAACACATGGTGGATACCGTCCTGTACTTTGAGGGCGAGCGTGGCCATCAGTTCCGCATCCTGCGCGCGGTGAAGAACCGATTTGGCCCGGCCGATGAGATTGGCGTGTTCGAGATGACGGGCGGCGGGCTGGCGCAGGTGCCGAACCCGTCGGCCCTGTTCCTGGCCAACCGCGACCAGCCCGCCCCCGGTTCTGCCGTCTTTGCGGGGATTGAGGGGACAAGGCCCGTGTTGACCGAGATCCAGGCCCTGGTCGCGCCGTCAACCCTTGCCAGCCCGCGCCGAACGGTGGTGGGGCTCGACTCGGGCCGCGTCTCGACCATCCTCGCGGTGCTGGAGGCGCGCTGCGGCATCCCATTCACGGGCCTGGACGTTTTTCTCAACGTCGCCGGGGGCTTGCGGGTCAGTGAGCCTGCGTCGGATCTGGCGGTGGCTGGCGCGCTTCTCTCGGCGCGCGAAGATGTGGCAATTCCGCCAGACATGGTGCTTTTCGGGGAAATCAGTCTCTCTGGCGCCCTTCGTCCGGTTGGTCAGACGGAAAACAGGTTGAAAGAAGCTTCGAAACTTGGTTTCTCACAGGCAACGGTGCCGTCCCATTCGAAAATCGAAGGGGCGTCGGGCATGCGGGTTCGGCAGATGCCGGATCTGACGGCCTTTGTCGGCGAAATGTTCGGGGCGGGATAAGCCACGGGCGAGTATGGGAATGGGAACGTAAACGATGGAAAACCTGACCGCGGTTGATGGTGTAGCGGCGATCATCATCCTGATCTCCTCCATCCTCGCATTCTCACGCGGGCTGGTGCGCGAGTTGATGGCCATCCTTGGGTGGGTCGGTGCTGCCATCGCGGCCTATTACTTCGCCCCCGGTGTGCAGCCGCTGGTCAAGGAACTGCCCATCGTGGGTGAGTTTCTGGCGGACAGCTGCGAACTTTCCGTTGTCGCGGCCTTTGCGGGCGTCTTTGTGATCGGCCTGATCGTGGCGGCCTTGTTCACGCCGCTCTTTTCCGGCGCGGTGCAGCGGTCGGCTATCGGTGGAATCGACCAGGCGCTGGGGTTCTTGTTCGGGGCTGCGCGCGGGGTGCTGCTGATTGCCGTGGCCTTTATCGTTTACGACCGTGTCTTGTCGGATCAGGCCATTCCGATGATCGACGATTCACGCACCGCCATGGTCTTTGCCAATTTTCAGGCCAACATTGACGAAAACATCCCCTCGGACGCGCCCGGCTGGATCGTTGACCGATACAATGATCTGACCAATGTCTGCGCGGCCGGCGCAGCGCCGGTCATTCCCGAGGTTGCGCCGGGTGTGACCCCTGCACCCGCCCCTGCTCCAGCACCTGCCGCCCCGGCCACCAACGGCTGAACCGGGGTCGGTTCCGGGACCGGTCTGGCGCCGGTTCTGGGTATCGTGATCGGGCGGGGTTTTCGGGGGTCGTTTCAGGCGTGACACTCGCGCGCGGCTGCCGTAAACCACCGGCAACGCGCTGCGAAGGATTCTGACGCATGGCCACGTTCCGTTCCCACCCCTTCGATGATGACAAGCTGAAGGAAGAGTGCGGCATTTTCGGTGTCACCGGCGTGGCGGATGCGTCTAACTTTGTCGCCCTTGGCCTGCACGCGCTGCAGCACCGGGGCCAAGAGGCGGGGGGGATCGTCAGCTATCACCCCGACCACGGCTTCAACTCGGCCCGGCGCTTTGGCTATGTCCGTGACAACTTCACCAAGGCCGACGTGATGGACACGTTGCCCGGCTCACTTGCCATCGGCCATGTCCGCTATTCGACCGCCGGATCGAAAGGCGCCACCGCAATCCGCGACGTGCAGCCCTTCTTTGGTGAGTTTTCGATGGGCGGCTGCGCGATTGCGCATAACGGAAACATCACCAATGCCGTCGCCCTGCGGCGTGAACTGATCGAGCGGGGGTCGATCTTCCAGTCCTCGTCGGACAGCGAATGTATCATCCACCTGATGGCGCGGTCGATCCAGAAGACCCTGGCCGAACGGATCAAGGACGCGCTGCGCCGGGTGGAAGGCGCGTTCAGCGTGGTCGCGATGACCCGGACCAAGCTGATCGGGGTGCGTGACCCCCTGGGCGTTCGCCCGCTGGTCCTTGGCCGCATTTCCGACCACGGCTGGGCGCTGTCGTCGGAAACCTGCGCGCTTGACATCATCGGCGCCGAGTTCGTGCGTGAGATCGAGCCCGGCGAGATGGTGGTGATCGAAGGCAACAAGATCGACTCGACCCGCCCTTTCACCCCGGCAAAATCGCGGTTCTGTATCTTCGAGAATGTCTATTTCAGCCGGCCTGACAGCATCATCGGCGGGCGTTCGGTTTATGAAACCCGCCGCCAGATTGGTGTAGAGTTGGCGCGGGAAGCCCCGGTCGAGGCGGATCTTGTTTGCCCGGTCCCGGACAGCGGCACCCCGGCCGCCATCGGCTATGCGTTCGAAAGCGGAATCCCGTTCGGCATGGGCATCATCCGCAACCAGTACATGGGCCGGACGTTCATCGAGCCAACCGAAAGCATCCGCAACATGGGGGTGCGCCTGAAGTTGAACGTCAACCGCGCGCTGATCAAGGGCAAGCGGGTGATCCTGGTCGATGACAGTGTCGTGCGCGGCACCACCAGCCGCAAGATCAAGGACATGATATTGGAGGCCGGAGCGGCCGAGGTGCACTTCCGCATCGCCTCACCCCCGACCGCCTGGCCGTGCTTTTACGGCGTCGACACGCCGGAACGGTCCAAACTCCTCGCCGCGACGATGAGCGAGGATGAGATGCGTGACTGGATCGGCGTGGACAGCCTCAAGTTCGTCAGCCTTGACGGTCTGTACCGGGCCGCGGGCGAAGCTGCAGGCCGCGACATGGCCGCCCCGCAATTCTGCGACGCCTGTTTCTCGGGTGACTACCCTGTGGTCCCGTCCGACAAGATCGAGGAAGGGTTCGAAATGAAGGCGGCAGAGTGAGCGCGGAGGTTGACACCTACATCGCAGCCCTGCCCCTCGACCAGCGCACTGCCCTGACCAACCTGCGCGCCCGCCTCCGTTCCCGGCTTCCCGACCATGTCGAGTGTCTGTCCTACGCCATGCCCGGCTTTCGCCAGCCCGGTCCGAAGGGCCGCATGGTGATCGGCTACGCGGCCTTTGCCAAACACCTCGGCCTCTATCCACATTCTGGTTCCGTGATCCCGCTGATCGACTGCACTCCGTTCAAGACCTCGAAATCCGGCGTCCTGTTCACGCCGGACATCTCCCTTCCCGATGCGCTTCTCGACCAGATTCTCCGCTCCCGGCAGGCCGAGCTTGCCGCCAGTCATGACAAGCGATGACGGCTCAACTGCCTCGGCCCTTGCCATTTGCTCTTTTCAAAAATACTCCCGCCGGAGGCTTCGACAGGCGTGCAAGGACCGACACATGACCCAGAAAACCGCACTCGTCACCGGCGCATCGCGCGGGTTGGGGTCCGCCATGGCTGAACAGCTGGCGCTGCGTGGCTGGCATGTGGTGGCGGTGGCCCGCACGGTGGGCGGCCTTGAAGACTTGGATGACCGGGTCAGGCGGGCGGGTCTTCCCGGCGCGGGCGGGATGACCCTTGCGCCGATGGACGTGACCAACGATGACGCCATGCGCCATCTGTGCCGCAGCATCCATGACCGGTGGGGCGGTCTTGGGCTTTGGGTGCATGCGGCGGTCCACGCGGCACCCCTCGGCCCGGCCGGGTCGCTGGACCTCAGAGATTGGGAGAAATCCATCGCCACGAACGTCCGCGCGACCGGGACGCTGATCCCGATGGTTGAGCCGCTGCTCAGCGCCCATGACGGCACGGCGCTGTTTCTGGACGATCCGCGCGCGGGCCAACCCTTTTTCGGGGCCTATGGCGCCACCAAGGCTGCCCAGACTGCACTGGCGGCCAGTTGGCAGGCCGAGGCAGCGAGGCACGGCCCGAGGGTGGTCATCGCCACGCCCGCTGGCCTGCCCACCGCCACCCGCGCCCGGTTTTTCCCCGGTGAGGACCGCAGCAAGCTGGCCGATGTGCAGCACGAAGCGGTGCGGATCTTGAACGGGCTTTAGGACCCGAGGCCGAATTCCTTCGAAGGAATCTTCAAAACTTTTCGAAAAGTTTTGACGCCTTATCCTGGAAGGGCCGCGTTGATTGCTGTCCACAGCACCTCGACCGGCTCCACGCCCACGGACAGGCGGATGAACCCTTCGGGCACCGCGTCGCCCCAGCGCGCCCGACGCTCGCCCGCGCTATGGGTGCCGCCAAAGCTGGTGGACTGCTCAATCAGCGGACAGCGCGAAAGGAACCCCTCGGCCGCACCGGCGTCGGCCAGCTGAAACCCGATCAGGAACCCGCCGTTCGCCATCTGCCCGCCCACCGCCCAGTGCGAGGGATCGCCCGGCAGTCCGGGGAAGCGCAGGCCCGTGACCGCCGGATGCGCCGTCAAACGGTCGGCAATCACGGCGGCGCTGGTGCACATCCGCTCCAGCCGGACCTCAAGCGTCTCGATCCCGCGGTGGACAAGAAACGCCTCGAACGGTCCCGGAATCGCCCCTGCCATGCGGCGCCAGTCACGCACGCGGGCCATAAGGGCGGCATCGCGCCCCGCAACATGGCCGAACAGCACGTCGGAATGGCCTGCGGGCGCTTTGGTATCGGCGGCGACCACCAGATCGCAGCCAAGATCCAGCGGGCGCTGAAGAAGCGGTGTCATCGTGGTATTGTCCGCAATCACCCGCGCCCCGGCCTTGTGCGCACGACTTGCCACGGCGGCGATGTCGACCACGTCAAGACCAGGGTTTGACGGCGTTTCAAGGTAAACCACGGTGACGCCCGAAAAATCCTGTGTGGCGTAGGCGGCGGTCGGGATCGGCTCAACCACAATCCCCAGCGGCTTCAGAAACCCGTCCGACAGCACCCGCGTGACGTAATAGCCGTCTGACGGGATCGCCAGCCGGTCACCCGCCTTCAGCGTGGCAAATAGCGCCGCCGCGATGGCCGCCATGCCGGAAGGAAAACTGACCGCCTCGGCATCTTCCAGAAGCGACAGCTGCGCCTCGACCGCGTCCCAGGTCGGATTGCCGTTGCGGCCATAGATCGTGCTGCCCGATTGCACGCTTGGCAGGTGGAAGGTGGCTGATGGCACGATCGGTGGCACGATCGGATCACCCTGCCCCAGCCCTGGCTTGCGATGGTGCAGAAGGCGGGCCACGCGGCGGGCGATGTCGTCGGTGGGGGGCATGGCCTTGTCCTTCAGGTCATTCAAGCCGGGCCGGAAAGCCCGGGGCCCGCAGGTCGGTGTTGAGCAGGTCTTCCAGCAACTTGGCGATCATCGGCGATTGCGCGTCTCCGCCATAGGCCGCTTTGGCAGCGATATAGGTCTGGTTGGTGATGGAGGCGAGGTCAAGCGGCACACCGAATTCCTTGCCGAACCCCAGCGCAAAGCCAAGGTCTTTCAGCGCCAGGTCGATGTTGAAGGCGATGTCGTAAGACCCGTTCAGGATCAGCGCGCCTTCGGTTTCATGCACAAAGCTGTTGCCCGAGGAAGCCGCGATTGCCTGCCAGACCTGCCCAAGGTCAAGCCCGCCGCGCTTGGCCAGCATCAACGCCTCGGACGTGGCTTTCAAATGGATGAAGGCCAGCATGTTGGTGATGACCTTGATGATGCTGGACGACCCAAGTGGCCCCATGTGAAAGATCTTGTCGCCCATCGCCTGCATGGCACCCTGGTGCAGATCGAAAAGGTCGGCATCGCCCCCGGCCAGCATGGTGATCTTGCCTTGATGCGCGAGGTGGACGCCGCCCGTTACTGGAAGCTCCATCATCCGCACGCCCCCTTCGGCGGCGACGGCGGCCAGGCGCAGCACCTCGTCGCGGCCAAGGGTGGACATCTCGACCCAGCTTGCGCCCTTGCGCATATGGGGCAGGATGTGGCGCAGTACCGTCTCCGACACCGCAGGCGACGGCAGACAGGTGATGACATGGTCAGCCGAGGCTGCCACCCCTTCGGCGCTGGTTGCCAGGGTGGCCCCAGAGGCCACCAAGGGCGCGGCAAGGCTGCCGTTCAGGTCATAGACTGTGACCTTGAAACCGGCTTTCAGCAGACAGCCCGCACAGGCCGCGCCAAGGTTGCCAAGGCCGATGTATCCGTAATGCATGATGCTCCCTTTGGGTTGGGGCGGGTTTGTCCCAAGTTCTGGGCCCCGCCCCCTATGCTCAGGCTTCGCCGTAGCCGACGATGCCCTTGACCTCGCAGAAGTCGTGAATGCCCCAGTCGGCATATTCGCGGCCGTTGCCCGACTGCTTGTAGCCGCCGAAGGGGGCGGAGGTGTCCCAGTCGGGGTAGTTCAGGTTCACGGTGCCTGCGCGCAGTTTACGGGCGACGGGAATCGCGTCTTCCACCGGGCCGGCGATATAGGCGGCGAGGCCGTAGATCGTGTCGTTGGCCTGGGCGATGGCGTCTTCGATGGAGTCGTAGGGCTGGATCGCGAGGACGGGGCCGAAGATTTCCTCCTTTGAGATGGTCATCGAGTTGACCACGTCACCGAAAACCGTGGGGCGGGTGAACCAGCCACGATTGAGGTCGGCAGGGCGACCAACGCCACCGGTTACGAGGGTCGCGCCTTCGTCGATCCCGGCCTGGATCAGCTTCTGCACCTTGTCGAACTGCATCTTGGACACCAGCGGCCCCATGACGGTTTCCTCGTCGCGTGGATCGCCAATCTTGATGGCTTCGGCGGCTTCCTTCGCCACGTGCAGGGCCTCGGCGTGCTGCGAGCGGTGGACGAGCATCCGGGTCGGCGCGTCGCAGGACTGGCCAGTGTTGGACATGACGGCGGTCACGCCCGCGGCCACGGCTTCGGCGATGTTGGCACCGGGCAGGATGATGTTGGGGGATTTCCCGCCCATCTCCTGCGCCACGCGCTTGGCGGTTGCGGCGGCGACGGCGGCGATCTGGGTGCCCGCGCGGGTGGAGCCGGTGAAGGAGACCATGTCCACTTCGGGGTGCGTTGACATCCGGGCGCCAACCTCGGGGCCAGCGCCGTTCACCAGGTTGAAGACGCCGGGCGGCACGCCTGCATCATGGCAGACCTGCGCGAAGAGGGTGCCGGAGAGCGGAGCTATTTCCGAGGGTTTCAGGACCATCGTGCAGCCTGCGATCAGCGCGGGCGCGACCTTGCAGGCGATCTGGTTCATCGGCCAGTTCCACGGCGTGATGAGAGAGCAGACGCCGATCCCTTCGTAGATGATCCGGGTCGTGCCGCGGTTGTATTCCCAGACCATCTCTTCGGCGGCCTTGATCGTGGCCTCCATGTGGACTTGGCCCGCCCAGGCCTGCGCGCCGCGCGCCCAGGTGATCGGCGCGCCCATTTCGGTCGACATGGCTTGGGCAAAGTCTTCATAGCGGTCGTTGTAAACCTCAAGCACGCGCTTCATGACAGCGATGCGGTCGGCCACCGGGCGGTAGGTCCAGTCGTCGAATGC